>MGRY01000121.1:0-5001 GCA_001799045.1 Deltaproteobacteria bacterium RIFCSPLOWO2_02_56_12
GTTTAGGATGCAGAAATTCCGGCAGTATATCCCGTACAGCCCCGCCAACCCCTTTGAAGAAAGTTCACCAGTAATATCCATCGCCTACCGGGAATATGTCAAGCCTGCTTTTCCCGACAAACATTGCGGATCTCGCAGCCTATCCAGATATCAGCCCGCAGTATATCCAGGCTAACCAAGCGTCCCTCAGAGCCGGTCCGCTGAAGCTCCTTGCCGCTTCTCAATATCCCTGGTATTTTTTCTCTCATGGCGCAGTACAGGAGGGAGGGGAACTTCCAGTTGATCTCCGGCTTCATGCCCCAGGGTGACCAGCCGCAGGCCATAGAAAAGCTGGTTCAGGGGATTAACGAGGCCAAGAAGCACCAGGTCCTTTTGGGCGTGACCGGCTCCGGGAAGACCTTTACAATGGCGAACGTCATAGCCCAGGTGAAAAAACCCACTCTGGTCATCGCGCCGAACAAGACCTTGGCGGCCCAGCTCTATAACGAGTTTAAAGAATTTTTTCCTCATAACGCGGTTCGCTACTTCGTCAGCTATTATGATTATTACCAGCCTGAGGCCTATGTCCCTTCCACCGACACGTACATCGAGAAAGATGCCTCGATCAACGACGAGATCGACAAGATGCGCCACTCCGCAACCAAGGCGCTGTTAGAATGCCGGGATGTTATTATCGTGGCCAGCGTCTCTTGCATCTACGGCCTGGGTTCGCCGGAGACCTATTTTGAGATGATCGTTTACCTGGAAGAGGGGATGGAGGTCGAGCGGGACAAGATCCTCAGGAAACTCGTCGATATCCAGTACCAGAGGAGCGACTACGATTTTCACCGCGGGACATTTCGAGTTAGAGGGGACATCGTTGAAGTCTTTCCGGCCTACGAAGATGCCTCGGCCGTACGCGTCGAATTTTTCGGTGATCGGGTCGAAGGGCTCTTCGAGATCGATCCTATACGGGGCAGGGTGGAGCGAAGGGTAGACAAGGCGGCGATCTATCCCGCGAGCCACTACGTGACCACCGAAGAGCGAATGAAACAGGCGGTGGGGGAGATTCGACTGGAGCTCAAGGAGAGGCTTCAAGAGCTGCGGGCGCAGAACAAGCTCCTGGAGGCCCAGAGGCTGGAGCAGAGGACTTTCTATGATCTGGAGTTGCTCCATGAGATGGGCTTCTGTCCCGGCATCGAGAACTATTCGCGACACCTCACCGGGAGAAAGCCCGGCGAGCCCCCGCCGACCCTGCTGAACTATTTCCCTGATGATTTTCTGCTTTTTATCGATGAGAGCCACGTCAGCGTGCCGCAGATCGGCGGCATGTACCGTGGCGACCGGTCGCGCAAAGAAACTCTGGTGGAATTCGGCTTTCGCCTGCCGTCTGCCCTGGACAACCGTCCGTTGAACTTTGAAGAGTTCGAGCGAGTGGTGAATCAGACGATCTATGTGTCAGCCACTCCGGCAAATTATGAGCTGGAAAAGTGCGGCGGCGTCACCGTCGAGCAACTGATCCGTCCGACCGGGTTGACTGATCCGGAAATCCTGGTGCGGCCGGCGCGGACCCAGGTAGATGACCTGCTCGAAGAGATCCGCAAGAGGGCGGAAAAAAACGAGCGCGTTTTGGTGACCACTCTCACCAAACGGATGGCCGAAGACTTGACGGACTACTACCAGGATTTGCATGTCAGGGTCCGCTATCTCCACTCCGATATAGAGACTCTTGAGAGGGTGGAGATTATCCGGGAGCTTAGAAAGGGGTCGTTTGACGTCCTGGTCGGGATCAATCTTTTGCGCGAGGGATTGGATTTGCCGGAGGTCTCGCTGGTGGGCATTCTGGATGCTGATAAAGAGGGATTTCTTCGCTCCGAACGTTCTCTTATCCAAACGATCGGCCGTGCGGCTCGGCATATCAACGGGACCGTAATTCTCTATGCGGATTCCGTAACCCAGTCGATGAAACGGGCCATCGACGAGACCAGCCGGCGCCGACGTATGCAGGCAGCCTTCAACAAGAAGCATGGAATCACGCCACAAACGATAGTGAAGTCGTTGGGCGCCCGGTTAGTGGAGGTTTACGAAGCCGATTACGTTACCGTGCCGCTGGTAGCCGAGAAGGCGGGAAAGTACAAACCGGATGATATTCCACGCCTGGTTCAGCAGCTCAAGAAGGAGATGAAGCGGGCGGCGGAGAATCTGGAGTTTGAAAAGGCTGCGGAGTTGCGCGATCGCATTCGCGAGCTCGAGGAGCGGGAGATCGGGCTCAAAGAGCCGCTGCTGGCGCGTTAACTCCAAACCTATCGTTTGTAGAGCTGCTTGATGAAGCCGGAAGAGTCCAGCTCCTGGACAAAGCTCATGTCCACAAAGCTTTTCGGGTCCGCGGCCGCGGCCTTCGAGTTGCGGGGCGCCATGTCATCGAGCAACGTCTTCATCCCGGCAGAGACAGGGTAGGGCACCTCCGGGACAATCGCAGCGTAAGTCTTGTAGGTCCTCTCAAGCCCTTCCGGGTCGGTGATTTTCAGGATCTTGGTGATAATGGCTTTTGTCCCTTCCTTGTCGGTTTTTAGATAGTAAATCGCCTCGGTTATGGCGCGGGCAACCTTTGCTACCATGGGACGCCTGGCTTTGATGATGGACTCCCTGGTAACGAGGCCGTTCCAGTGAAGGGGAATGCTCAGGGATGCCATATCTAAAAGATCTCTAAATCCCATCTTCTCCGCCTCTCTCACAAACGGCTCGCTCAAAGTAGTATAATGAACGATTCCTTTAGACAGGGCCGCAAGTCTGTCGGGATTCCCTCCCGCCGAAACGATCTTGGTATCCTTCTCGGGATCGATGCCCAGCCGTCTCAAGACGAGACGGAGTCCCATCTCAGAGATGCTGCCCTGGCGGTTAACCCCGCCGATTTTTCCTTTAAGTTGTTCCGTGCTCGGGATCGTCGGCACAGCGACGATGTGGTCGGTAAAGGTCGGGATCAATGACAGGATCATTACGGTATCCATTCCGGCGAGACGAGGGTTGACTACATTCGGGGCCGAAGTGAGAACGATATCCAGCTCGCTGGCAACGAGGGCTTGAAGGGCAGTGGGGCCGTTACTGAAGAAGATGACTTCCGGGGCGATGCCGTGCTTCTTCAGCAGCCCTTTCTCCTGGGCTACCCAGAGGGGGATGTGCGACGAGGAAAATGCCGCCCACGCAATCCGGGCGCGCTCCTGAGCGACAGCCGTTGGCTGATGGCAAAGCAAGAAGCCGGCTGCGAAGATTCCCGCAAAGAGTTTTCTCAACATAATGAAACCTGCGTCAGGCGTCGATAGTCTGTCCGCCGTCGATTACCAGGGCGTGCCCTGTGACAAAAGACGACTCGTCTGAGGCGAGGAAGAGGACTCCGTAAGCGATCTCTTCAGGCTGTCCCATTCGCAGCAGGGCTCGACTGCTGTTTGCCATCCTGGCGCGCTGCTCATCCGTAAACCCCGCTGCCGGCTGCGGCGGGAATCCTCTAAAACGCGCAGTCTCAATGCTGCCCGGGCAGACGCAGTTGACCCGTATGCCGTTAGGTCCGTAATCAAGGGCCATCTGGCGGGTCAGGTTCACGATCGCCGCCTTGGTGGCGCAGTAGGCGGGATACCTCTCGCTGGCCAGAAGTCCGAAAGTCGAAGCCGTGTTGACGATGTTGCCGCGCCCGTTCTTGAGAAAGTGGGGGATAGCGGCGCGCACCCCGCGAAAGATGCTGTTCAAATTCAAGTTCACCACAAAGTTCCATTCTTCGTCGGTAAACTCGTGGATTTTCTTGCGCACTCCGCCGCCGGCGTTGTTGAAGAGAATGTCCAGCCCTCCGAAGTGTTCCAGTGCGGTAGCTACCATCCGGTCGCAGTCGGCCTGAACCGTTACATCAATGCGCGAGAAGAGCGCCTGTCCGCCATCCTGTTCGATCAGGCTGTCCACTCTTGGATTAACCGTCTCCTGGATATCGCAGCACAAGACCTTCGCCCCTTCGCGCGCAAAGAGACGGGCCGTAGCGCGCCCGATGCCGCTGTTGGCGCCGGTGACGATCGCGACTCTCCCCGGTAACCTTCCCAGCCCCTTTCCAAGTCCCGGATGTTCGTTCATACGTATGTTTCTACCGCTTGTAGAGTTGTTTGATAAACCCCTCTTTCTCAAGCTCCTGGACAAAGCTCATATCGACAAAACTCTTGGGATCTGCGGCCGCGGCCTTGGGATTGCGTGGCGCAAGGTCGTCGAGCATAGTCTTGACTCCTTCTGGAGTCGGATAAGGGGCTTCCGGGAAGACCACGCTGTAGGCGCGATAGGCCCGCTCCAGACTCTCGGGATCGGTGATCCTTAGATTTTTGCTGAATATCTGCTTCGACGCCTCCTTCTCGGTCTTGAGGAAGTGGAGCGCCTCGGTCATTGCCCTCGAGAACTTGAGCACGGCCGGCCGTTTCGCCTTGATGATCGACTCGCGGGTCAGGACCGCGTTCCACCAGAAGGGGATCTTGAGCGAGCCGATGTCCAGGAAATCTTTGAATCCCAGCTTTTCAGCCTCGCGCACGAAAGGCTCCGGCATGATGGTGAACTGCACCACCCCTTTGGAAAGAGCGGCGAATCTCTCGGGATTACCGCCGGAGGTGATGATCTTGGCTTCCTTCTCCGGATCTACGCCCAGTTTTCTGAGTGCCAGTCGAAGACCAAGATCCGATGTGCTCCCTATGCGGTTGACGCCGCCGGTCTTTCCCTTGAGCTGTTCTACCTTGGTGATGGAGGGCAGGGTGATGATGTGGTCCACGAAGGTCGGAACCATGCCCATGATCATCACGATGTCGGCACCGGCCAGGCGAGAGTTCACCAGGGTTGTGACTGAAGTAACGATGACGTCCAATTCCCCGGCGAGCATGGCTTGCAGGGCGATGGGACTTGCGGTGATGCTGATCACCTCGGCGTCCAGTCCCTGCTTTTTCAGGAAGCCCTTTTCCTGCACAACCCAAATGGGACTGTTGGCCGGGCTGGCGCCGGCCCAGG
>MGRY01000121.1:5010-8279 GCA_001799045.1 Deltaproteobacteria bacterium RIFCSPLOWO2_02_56_12
CAATGCGGATTCGTTCTTGGCCGACTGCCGGACGGACAAAAAGCAAAAGAGCCGTGATGGCGAAGATTCCTGCTAAAATACGCATGGTTTAGACCTCCTAGTTTCAGGCAAGACTAGCACTGTAGTCTTGAGGAGGTCAAGGCGCACTTGAAGCCTTCAGCCGTCAGCGCCGTATTCGGGCAAAAGAGTGCTCGCTTCTGGGAATTCAATTTATGCTATAATTTGATTAGCTGATAGCGGACCGCTGAAAGCTACTTTTATGCTTCCCATCGAAGAAAAACTGGACAGCCTGCCGGCCCGGCCCGGCGTCTATCTGATGCGGGACGGGGCTGGAAAAGTCATTTATATCGGCAAGGCAAAGGATCTGAGGGCGCGGGTGCGCTCGTACTTCCGCAGCGGGGATGGCCGTTCACAGATCCAGTTTTTGCTGCGGCGGGTCGAAGATATCGAGACCCTGATCACAAGCAACGAAAAAGAGGCCCTCGTCCTGGAAAACAATCTGATCAAGCAGTACAGACCGCGCTACAACCTCCGGCTTAAGGACGATAAGAGCTACCTCAGCATCAAAGTCAACGTCCGGCACCCCTGGCCGAGAATTATCGCTACGCGGAAGATCGTCAAGGACGGCGGCCGCTATTTCGGCCCTTACTCTTCGGCTTTGGCCGTGCGCGAAACTCTCGATATCATCGAAAAACACTTTTTTCTGCGGAACTGTACGGAGCATAATTTTAAAAACCGCGCCCGTCCGTGTCTGCAGTATCAGATCAAGCGCTGCCTGGCCCCCTGCGTCCTGCCGGTGGACCCCAAGGAATACCAGGAGAATCTCAAGGGGGCGCTTTTCTTTATTGAGGGGAAACGCCAGGAGCTTGTGGACGAGCTTCGGCGCCGGATGCAAGAGAAGGCGGAGGCGCTTGAATTTGAGGCGGCAGCGAAGATCAGGGATCAGATCCAGGCGGTGGAGAGGACCATTGAAAAGCAGCGCATGGTCTCCCATTGGGGCGCGGACCAGGACATCTTTGGGCTTTACCGCGAGGGGGGATCCATCGAGCTCCAGGTCCTCTTCGTGCGCCAGGGGAAACTGACGGGCAATCAGTCCTACGCGTTGGAGGATCTGGAATTTCCCGATGAGGAGGTGATGGAATCGCTGCTCACCCAGTTCTATCAAGGGGATCGTTTTGTTCCCGATGAAATCCTGGTTCCCGTGGAGTTGGAGGGTGGAGGGGCGCTGGAGGAATATCTTGGCGAGCGGAAAGGGAAAAAGATCGCCTTGCTTTGCCCGCAGAGGGGGGCCCGGCGGCAGCTGGCGGAGATGGCGGCCGAAAACGCGCGTCAGGGCTTCTTTGAGCGCCACGATCAGGAGAAGAGAAGAGAGAAGATGCTCCTCGAACTGCAGCACAGGCTTAGGCTGAAGAACTATCCACAGAGGATTGAGTGCTTTGATATCTCGAACATCCACGGCTCGGACGCCGTAGGCTCCATGGTTACCTTCTTCAATGGAGAGCCGGACAAAAAGCGCTACCGCCACTTTCGTATCCGCACGGTGGCGGCCGATTCCGGGGGAGACGATTTCGCTATGATGCACGAAGTCCTCAAGCGGCGCTTCAGCCGCGCCACCGAGGAAGGAGATTTTCCGGATCTGGTGGTCGTCGATGGCGGCAAAGGACAGCTGGGAATGGCTCTTGCCGCCGCCCGCGAAATCGGGATCAAAGATGTGGATGTGGCGGCGCTGGCCAAGGAGCGCGTCCGGCCCTCGCCGCGCAGCCGCGAGATCCAACGAGTCGCAGAAAGGGTTTTCCTTCCCGGACAGAGCAATCCGGTAATTTTAAAGCGCAACTCCAATGCCCTTTTTCTCTTGCAGCGGGTGCGCGACGAGGCGCACCGCTTCGCCATCACCTATCACAAGAAATTGAGGACGCGACAGACCCTCACCTCGGCGTTGGACCGGATTCCGGGCATCGGCGGCGCGCGCAAGAGGGCGCTGCTGCGGCACTTCGGCAGCATCAAGCGCATCGAGGAAGCGACGTTAGAGGATCTTCTGAAAGTTCCATCCGTGAACGCGAAGATTGCGCAGGAGATTCTTGAGACGTTAAGATCGGCCCCGTAAAAATCGTCCCTGGCCGCGACATCCGCTCGCCTGATCCCTATCGATTGTATTTAAATACTTGCCATTTCGCCCGCAAATCGCGTAGAATCACCCTACTACGCGAGACCGAGTAATCGTTAGACCGATCGAAGATCAAAACGGCTCTTGACCTGCGCAGCATCGATTGGGAACGACACGTATTGGAGAGATTGCTTCAGCGGAGCATTCCACGCGAAGCCGTGATCGAGGTCTTAAAGATAGGCGAGTGCATTGAAGACTATCCTGATGATCGTCCGTTTCCGAGCGGCCTCTTTCTCGGTTGGCATGGAGGCAAGCCTTTGCATGTTGTTGTAGCTCTGAACGAATTGGCTCCTAGATTGTTCATTATTACCGCCTACGAGCCTGACCTTAAGCATTTTGAGCCTGATTTCAGAACGAGGAGGGGGCAATGAAAAAGAATAAGTCCGCTGACCTATGTCCTCTTTGTGGCGGAAAGAAGAAGACGGGCGTTACGACATTCACTGCTGATTTAACCTCAGGTGTCGTAGTTGTACGGAAGGTTCCCGCCACGGTTTGCACCCAGTGTGGGGCAGATTGGATCGACGACCGGGTTGCCAAGCAGATCGAAAACATCGTCAACGATGCGAGAAAAAAACGGCTGCAGGTAGAAGTAACCTCTTTCAGCTAAGTTATATGGCTTACAACGCAAAAAAGACCGAGCACGCGGGCCCAAAAAAAGGCAGGCTGGATGCCGAGCGGCTTTCCGATCATCGTCGCCGGGATTCGGCGGATCAAGACATAGAGCAGGCCCGACAAGAATCTTTTCATAGGGAGAGAGGGTTATGCCCGTGAAAAAGTTAAAGCCTGTCCATCCAGGTGAAGTTTTACTGGAAGAATTTCTCAAGCCAATGGATCTCAGCCAAAACCGTTTGGCTTTAGCCATTGGAGTGCCTCCCCGGCGCATCAACGAAATTGTGCTAGGCAAGCGAAGCATTACTGCTGATACGGCCCTGCGGCTGGGACGTTATTTCGGCATGTCCCCACAGTTCTGGCTGGGCTTACAAATGGATTATGATCTGGATGTAACTGCCGATAATCTGGAAAAGCGCCTGAAGAAGGAAGTAAAACCGCACGCGGCCGTCGTTTAGCCTTCATTCTTTTTCCTTTTCGCTTCGGCCTCTTGCCT
>MGRY01000121.1:8291-9170 GCA_001799045.1 Deltaproteobacteria bacterium RIFCSPLOWO2_02_56_12
TTTCGCCTGTTTTTCCTTTTACCTTTTTACTTTTTCCTTGCTGCCTGTTGCCTTTCTTACCCTTGATCCCTCCTCGAAATTTCAAATTTGAGATTTGCAATTTGCCATTTGAGATCCCGAAGGGCTTGCCTGTTGCCTTCTTTGTAAATTTGCCTTATTTTACGCAGCAATAGCTTCGGCTGGGCCTCCCCATCCGGTCACATCTTGGATTTACCCATCTTTGCCCGGACTGGCTCACTCCAGCCAGGCTATTTATTTTGTCCGAGAGTGAAAACAATGGGAGTAAAAGAAAGACTTTGGGGACGGGAGCAGGCGGAACGAACATTCAGGGATGAGCCAAGAGCAGATTTGACCCCTCACCCCTCCCGGGCAATTCTTTTTAAACTGCCGCCATTCAAAACGAACGAAGAATTCGTCCGCGTAATTAAAGAGGCCGAAGCTAAAAACATCAATCCAGAGCGTTTAAAACTAATAAAGCATGAGGTCGTTACCTATCCAAACAAGGGAACCGACTGTACCAAGTCCCATATGGCGGCCGAGGACCATGCTGCTGCTAAGAAAGTAGGAAAGACAGGAGTTATGGTGCAAGAGGCGTTGATGCTTACCTGTGCGCATCCCAAAGACAAAGGTGTTGGTGTCAACGTTGGTTACTCCCACCGGTATTACCCAGAGCAACGGGACCCAATGTTTCTGGAGAAGGCAACAAGTGTTTTGGATAGTGTCGAGTTTGCTGACCTTTAAGCCAATACGGCATAACTCGGCGCTCAACCCGGCCGCGCAAAAACGGCGCGCCGGTTAGCGCGGCGTTAGACAGCCGGTAAGAGGAATAAGATCCTAGATGCTTGACCGTAGCACTTGGGAATTCATAAATACCTTCGG
>MGRY01000122.1:0-2788 GCA_001799045.1 Deltaproteobacteria bacterium RIFCSPLOWO2_02_56_12
CGTTCTTGCCGCGTTTTCCGTGTGGAGAGTTCCGAACACCAGGTGACCGGTAGCGGCGGCCTCGACCGCCAGGCGAATGGTCTCGAGATCGCGCATCTCGCCCACCAGGATGATGTCGGGATCTTCCCGCAGCGCCCCCCGCAGCGCCGCTGAAAAGGATTGCGTGTGGACGCCGATTTCACGGTGGTTCACCACACAGCCCTGGCTCTGGTGGACAAACTCGATCGGGTCCTCGATCGTTAGAATGTGATCTTTGCGGTTCTTGTTGGCGTAGTCGATCATGGCTGCCAGGGTCGTTGACTTACCGCTTCCGGTCGGCCCTGTTACCAGGACCAATCCCTTGCGCAGCATAGCGGCGCGCGTGAGTATAGGCGGGAGTCCGAGCTCCTCGGCCGTTAGCACCTGGTTGGGGATTTTTCGGAACACCGCCGCGCAACCATACTTCTGGTTGAAGAAGTTGGCCCGAAAGCGCGCCAGCCCCGCAATCTCATAACCGAAATCCACATCTCCCGTTGACTCGAAATGCTGTTTTTTCTTAGCCGGCGCGATCTCGAAAAGCATCTCGCGCAGATCTTCGTGCGAGAGGGCCTCCTCGTTCTCGATCTGTTCCAGGTCTCCATCGATGCGTAAAAGGGGTTTTTGACCCGAGACCAGATGAAGGTCCGATGCCCCCTTTTCGACCATGATATTGAATAGCGTATCGAGCTTGGCCATCGTTACTCTTCACACCTCCTTAATGGTATTCGACCTAAGAATCAACAGACCTGATCCGGGAATTTCGGAATTTGTATCGTGCGAGAAGGAAGTCCGGGTTTTCTCTTTAAGATCCAGATACCGCCACCGTTGCTTCTGCTGATGGAAAAGACTCCTTTTTCATCTCCAACTCCCACAGCGAGCGGATTGCTGCAGACACTCCTAAAATCACGAGCCCGATAATCCCCGCAAGAAAAAGCAGCGCTGTGGCAGGGCCGATGATGGTGGCCAGAGTGCCCATAAATAGACCGCTAGGGGCCCGCAGCCCCTGAGCCGCGAAATTATAGACCCCAATGACCCGCCCTCGAACAGCCTGAGGGGCCCAGGCCTGGACAATGCTCTGAGACATCGAGACGAAGGTAATCTGCATGGCCCCCAGCATGCAAAGCAGGATCAGCGAGATGCTATAGATAGTAGAAACGGCAAAGAACATCAGGAGGAGCGACCAAGCCAAAGCCCCGGCAGTGACCATGACGGGTCTGAGCTTTGTACCGCCGGCCCAACCGAGCAAAAACCCGCCCAAGATGGCCCCCAAACCATTTGCCGATAAGAGAATACTGTAGCCGGTCGAGGAGACGCCTAATTGTTGAGCGAAGGCAGGAAGGAGGGCCTGGAAGGCATTGCCGAGGAGCAACGAGCTTGCCGCCACTACGACGAGCAGCGCGACAATCATAGGATTCTGTCTCACCACCTGAAATCCTTCAAGGATGAAAGACCATTCGCTTTCGCTCCGTTTCCCAGCCGTAGCTCCTCGATAGGGATAGAACATGATCGAAACCGACATTGGAAGGTATATTAATATATTTGCGATAAATCCCCAGCCTGGACCTACCATGCCCATGAGCAATCCACCGATAGCGGGACCGATCGTGGCGGAAAGAGGTCTCAAGATGGCATTTAGGCTGACGGCGCTGATCAGTTTATCCGCGCCAACCATTTCATGGATGATCAGCATGCTGCTGGGAGAAAAAATGAGGCCCGCGATGCCGTGGATCACAAGCAGAACGGCCATATGCCAGATCTGGAGCTGACCTGTGAGATATAGAAAACCCCATCCGAAAGAACTGACGATAAAGAGGCTTTGTGAAATCTGGATCAGCCAGCGGCAGTCGAGCCGATCCGCCAGAGAGCCCGAATAAAAAGAAAAAAGAGTAAAGGGTAACCAATGGGCAACGACCGCATAGCCCAACCAGAACGGTGAGTGCGTCAATTGCCATATGACCCAATAGGCGATGACGTGCTCGATATTATCTGCGGCCATGGATAACAGGGCGGTGGCCGCGTACAAGCGAAAGTGGGGCACAGTTAAGGCCGGGAAGCGATGCGGCTTCGGGTGAGTTGGCGCCGGGTTTTCCATTTTTCTTCTGCCATCGCACCTTTCATCTCCCATGTCAATCGAGGTGTGGATCTACGGCATCATCCACCGCCGCGATATTTACGATAGAATTGTAAGGCGTTTTGCCAGATAGTTCGGGAGTCCGGCCGCCCGTACTCCCTGGAGCATCGGGCCTTTTTGTTGTTTTTAGCTTGACGCCCATCATAAGTTTGCCCTATTTTACGCGCAACTAACTTCGACCGGGTCTCTGGATACGGTCGCATCTTGGATTCGTTTTACAATAGCCCGGACAAGCCATGGCCAGAACTAATTCAGCTCAGCGCCAGTCGGAAACGGGACAGCAACCGGCACGCGGGGGGCTGCTAATGCCGAGGGAGCATGGGGCATACGCAGAAGTCGTTTTTCCTCTGCTCACGGCCCTCGGGCTCGGGCGGCTCGGCGCCGCTCAACTGCTTCTGGCGGTTGCGACGATTGCCGTCTTCCTTGCCCATGAGCCGCTCCTCATTGTGGCAGGGGAACGGGGAAAGCGCACCCTGGCCCGGTTAAGAGAGCGAGCTCAGCGGGCAGCCGCTGCTTTGCTGGCTTTCGCGATTGCCAGTGGCGGCCTCGGTTGGTGGAGCGCGCCGGCGGATGCGCGGCTGGCAGTGTTCCTTCCTTTGGCGCTCGGGGCGCTGCTGGTTCCGCTTATCTTCACTCACC
>MGRY01000122.1:2811-5295 GCA_001799045.1 Deltaproteobacteria bacterium RIFCSPLOWO2_02_56_12
CTGTTTGTTGCCCTGACCTTTGCCAGTACACTGATCCCGGTCGCACTGGCCGGGGGTGTCAGTCCACGCAACGCGGTCACTGCGAGCGCCGTGTGGTGCACGGTTTTTTGCCTGGGGACGCTCACGGTGCGGGCCGTCATCGCGAGCGTCAAGAAGACTATAAACTCCCGCTGGCCATCCTACGCTATCGTTACCCTAAGCCTTGCTGCGATGGCCGCCGCATTTCTCTTGGCTATGACAAAAATCCTGCCCACGCTGGCCGCAGCGTCCGTCCTTCCTTCTGCGCTCGTTGCCCTGGCGTGCGGTTTGCTTGGAGTTCATCCCCGCCGTCTGCGCACGATGGGATGGTCGCTCGTCGCGAGCAACTTCATTACACTGGCCGCGCTCCTTGCCGGCTTACGTTAAGCGCCGCTCCAGTGGTACCTATAAGGGCGGAGTAACAATTTATGCCGGAAGTAGAATTCAGACGCGCGGAGCCGCAAGACTTTTCCGCCATCCTGAAGCTTCAGTCGGACAACTATATCGGCAACCTCGCCGTGGAGGAGCGCAAGGAGGGTTTTCTTTCTGCCGAGTTTACCCCTGAGCAGGTTGCGGCAATGGCGGATGACATCGGCATCATCGTCGCCGTTGAGTCGCACTCCGTCCTGGGATACCTGTGTAGCTTTCGCTGCGACTTTAACCACCGGTCTCCTGTCATCGCAAAAATGCTCGAGGCGTTCCATCGGGTTCATTTCCAAGGGAAACCGCTTTCTTCCCGCAAGACTTTCATCTACGGGCCCGTGTGCATCGACCGAGCCCACCGCGGTCGCGGCTTGCTTCTGGGCCTCTACGAGGCTTTGAAGAGGGAAGCGGCACGGGAATTTGAGGCGGGTGTCGCGTTTGTCGCCCGCGACAATCCTCATTCACTGCGGGCCCATGTAGCCGGGCTGGATATGGTGGAGGTTGGGGAATTTGAAGTTAAAGGCAACGTCTACGCGATTCTGGCCTTCAACCTACGTTGAGAGCTATGGCCGTCGTATTTGGCACTGCCCGACTCCAAGCCTGAGTCTGGGTCGGATTACCTCACCGTGGAACACTTTTCCACGAAAGCCCGGACAACCTGGTTGAAGGTTTCGGGTTGTTCGCGGTAGCAGAAATGGCCGGCCTGGTTGATCACGTGCATCTCCGCGATCGGGGCGCTGTCGGCGATCAGCCCAAATAGAAACTGGCCGCGCTTTAAAGCAGCGGTGGGATCGTTGTAGCCCCAGACGAGAAGGGTCGGGGTCTTGAGGCGACCCCGCGTGATCCAGTTCAGGGTTTCTTTTTTCTCGAGCGCCAGTTGCGGTAGAAAGCGGCGCCTCTTCAGCCCCTGCTCCTCCATCTTTCTTACGGCTTCCTGATATTTGGGCAGGTTGGCAATCTCGACGGCACCATCCAGCCACGAATCCGTAATGTGTTTGCCGCTATAGGAATAATGCTCGGCCACCCAGCGCTGGCTTTTTCGGCTCAGGCGCGGCTTTGGGGCGTTGGCCAGGATGGATTCTGTTTTTGAAGTTCCGGGAGAGAGTGTGCCGCTGTCAACGATGATGCAGGAGCCGATGAGTTCCGGGTGCTCCAGAGTGAGGCGGGCAACCAGGTATCCGCCGCGCGAGTGGCCGATCACGTGCGCGTTCTTGAGCGACATGGCAACGAGAAAGCGGTAGGCGTGTTGCACCACCGCGGCCATCGTGTAATCGTCGTCGCTCTTCGGATTGTCCGTGTGGCCCTGTCCCAGCTTGTCGACCGCGATCACGCGAAACCACCGGGCCAGACGGTCGAAGTTCAGTTCCCAGTCGATTGCGCTGTCGCACGCGTCCGTCGTCCCGAAGTGGCTTCCGTGGAAGAAGACCAGGGTCTCTCCGCTGCCTTTTTCGAAATAGCGGGTTCTGATGCCGCCGACATCTATCAATCGCGCGCCTGTCATCATCTTTGGGCCCCCCCGTTTCAAGGATTCTTCTGCCCGCATAATCGAAAGCAGAAGCTCTTGTCAACAGGGGCCGTCAAATCGCGCGGGCCGGAGAGGATACCATAAGACCAGCTTGCCACCTCTCACGGGCTGGATTATCATGCCTTAAAATCAGCCTGGGAAAGGGCGGTAAGAACCAGCGATATGAAAGAAGGATTAGTTCCTGGATTAACCCATAAAAAAGGCTCGGTGATAACGCCTGAGATGGGGGTTCAACACTTTGGACCGGGCATTCCCTCCGTTTTCTCCACGCCCTCCATGATCGGGTTGATGGAAAGGACCTGCGTCGAGCTTTTGACCCCCTATCTGGATGAAAACGAGCAGAGCGTCGGCTTTCATGTAGATGTGAGGCATCTTGCTCCCACGCGCATCGGCCAGAGCGTCACCATCGCGGCCACGCTTCAAGAAGTGAAGGAAAGGAAGTTTCGTTTTGCCGTTGAGGCTGTCAACGATCAAGGCGTGAAGATCGGAGAGGGGATCCACCGAAGGGCGCTGATCAA
>MGRY01000123.1 GCA_001799045.1 Deltaproteobacteria bacterium RIFCSPLOWO2_02_56_12
GAGAGACAAATCCCCTCAGACAATATTCCCCGATGCGGTAGCGCAGCCAGTAGAAAAATTTTCCGATATACCTCTTTTTCTTCTTAGCCATGGTGCTCGGTCTAGTGACTTTTTATCCGGAATTTCCGATTCGAGTCTCTCCTTCGCTCAAATGGCTACACCAGCCCACCTGCGCGAGTCAAGCCCATCTCACAATGGCTCTTTTGGGTGGCATGGCGGCTCCCTTTGCAACCGCACTTCATTCGCCCGAAACCGATGGCAGGAAAAAGACGGGTCCAACTCACAGCTAGTGTCCTGGAACTAATGAAAGCATTTTGATACCGAATATCCGGGTTAAGATCGTTGTGAAAGTAATTTTTTCAGGAATATCTTTTTCCGAACCTTCGGGCAGGCTCCGAGGTGGATCGCCGCGCTCACGATCCAACATCTTGACAATCTTGGCTTCAACCTCTGAGGGATCGTCCGCGGGCCAAAATACGCAAAGCTCAGCAGTCGAGCGGTCTCCGCAGAGGAAGGTTATCTCCGTTCAAATGCGAGGACAGTTCCGTGCAGCGCCGATACGACAAATCCCTTCTCCAGGATCGCTTGGACCGCTCGTCCTGCAACCTTCGATCCCATCAACCTCGGATGGAATTCAGCGATTACGAGGCCGATGGAGTCTGGTAAGTTCGGTGGATATTCGCTCCAGACTGCTTCCGTGCCTTCGATGTCCATCACGAGCGCCGAGGGCTCCAAATTGGTTTGCTGACAGATGGCCAAAGCGGTGAGCCAAGGCGGACTCTGGCCGGAAGTTGGGCCGGCGACGGCCCGCCCGGAAAGCGTTTGTTCCGATTGTTGAAACGACTGTTGAGCAATGCGGGCCGGCACTTGGTCCTGCCAGAGAGGGCAGCAGAGGGCGTTGACCCAAACGGCACGGACGCCGTTCAAGGCCAACTGCGCCTCGAACGGCACTTTCAAACGAGCATCCGCCTCGACGCACACCAAGCGGCCGGTGGGACCAGCTTGGCGGCTTAGAAAACAAGTCACGATGCCCACCGACGCGCCCAACTCCAGAATTTGTTCTCCCGGCTTGATAAAGTGCCGGACTAAATCACACTCGGCCAGTTCGTACGAGCCGCGCATTAGGCGCCGGCGCGTCTTTGGGTCCAACGGCGAATTCTTGAGCGGGACTTTGACTCCGTCCAATTCCACCTGCTCTGGCCACCGAGAAAAGAACGGCACTTTAGTTCTTAACAGACTCATTCGGCGCCAAATCGTTGCTTGAGTTTATTCCCTGCTTGAAAAGGAAATCGTGCCTCACGCCCGAAAAATCGTGGCCAAGGCAATCTTCTCAAACTCGGCTCGGGAGATGAAAGGGTTGCTCGCCCGCTTCCTGAGTCCAACACAGACGAGGTGGGATTGGTCTCCTTTAAGCGCGATGTCGCTTTCCCGGAGGATTTCATAATCGCATTGGCTCGCCAGCCGGTGGTGGAAGTCGAACGTGTAATAGTAAAGGCCGTGCCTGGGCCAGGAGCCCGTCTTGGGGTTCAGGTGGATAAAAATGCCGTTCTGCTTTACCAAGGAGTGAAGATTTTTAAAGCACTCATATTCCTCTTCGACATGCTCGCTCGTGCCCGAATTAGTCAAAACGTCAAACTGATCTATGAGTTCGGGGTCCTGGATCGGCTCGCACAGGTCCAGCGGCAACGCCCCGTCCAATCCGTTCCGATCGATGGAAGTATGGTCATAGCCTAGACTACTGAAGTACTCCTTGCCTGTTTTGGCTTTCGTTATTCGAGCAGCGCTTTTCCGGATCTGCTGGTTACCCAGCTCACACATCTTCAAACCTGTCGCCCGCTGGAAACCTGCGAGCGCGCACGTCTCGTTGATGAAGTTGATGTATTCGAGCTGTAAGCCCATGATTCTAATTCCTCATTGGATTGACGAATGAAGCGGCTTAAGCGAGAGGAAATTCATGGGAGCGAATAGGACTTGACAGAAATCGAAGCATAAAATGACAGAATTTGCTTTTGAGGCAAGACCTCTAAGAACTTCGAAATTCCCCCAACGTTAACGTGCGGCCCAGCCTTCGAGAAGCCAAGCAGCCCACCACAACCTCCTCCCTGACTGACATCTCGATATTGCGTTGCAGATTATCCGATTAGATAGTGTTATGTCAAACTGCGTATCGAATCTTCACAGTCATCAAGGCCGGATCGTCTCTTCTTGACGGGTCTTTTTCAAGGTCGCCTCCATAACATCCCCTAGTGAGATACGATCTACAAGAAAGAAAAACGGCTTAAGCGTCCGCCGGATCGGTTTATTGCTCGGCCAGTTGATCCGCCGCAACCAGTCGGGCCAACCATCCCCACTCTCTTCCAGGTAATATTTCACGCTTCGCACGAAGTTAAAAGGACCTGAGCGAAAACGCATCCCAACAATTTCAAAGCCGGTCGCACGGCAGAGAAATTTCAGCGTCTTCGGGCAATAGGAAATCACATGGCGTGGCGCATCCAGAGCGTACCAGTTCGCTCCAAACGACCAAAACGTGAAGCTGAGAGTGTTGGGGACGGTTACATAAACGAGCCCGTCCGGCTTCAGGATTCTTTTTATTTCAAAAAAAGTCCCACGGGGGTCTGTCAGATGCTCCAAGACGTGGGACAATCGAACCACATCAAAAAAACCGTCCTGAAATCGAGCTTCCTCGATTTGTCCCTGATGCACGTTGAGCCCTAACGATCGGGCCTGAGCCGCACCGACGGCACTGGGCTCGACTCCGTACGAATTCCAACCCCAGCTTTTGAGGCGATAGAGGTAAGATCCTCCGCCGCACCCAACATCCAGAACCCTGCCCTCTCCCCGATAAGGAATGGCATCCTTGGCCATAACAAGAGAAAGAAAAAAGGCGGCCCATCTGTTGAAAAGGGAAGGCTTTCCTCCCTTTGGGGATGGATAACCATAGTAGTTCTCCAACACAAACCGTCTGATGCCTTTGTATGTCTTTTTGTCGATGGCCCTGGAATGGCGGTAGCGGCCATAGCTGTCCGGGTAGTAGCGCGACAGCTCTGCCGCCTGGAGTGGCGGAAGGTAGAACACCGCGCGACACCGCCTGCATTGGAACACTGTAAAATCTCCTGGAAGTCCGTGGACACGGTCCCGGCCCTTAAAGAGACGGACGGTCTGATCGCCTTTGCAGAGTGGACACAACAGCGTCATTAACCTGCCGCTCGACGAAGGACGAAAAGAGCCTCTCTATCCCCGCCCGAAAACTCCTTGTCCAATGACCACCCATGCTGTCTGAGTGCAGATTCAGACTCCAGGTAAGCTTTTTTATCCAGGGCGAGATAATCCCCGCCGGCGGTGTCAAGGAAACCGGCAAGCTCGTTAGGTTTTTTCGGCAAGATTCGATTTGTCCCTGCGGCATAAAAGGCCACGCGCCCATTAGTGGTGACAATGGTGGGCCCGTCAGGTTTTTCTTTGAGGTATGCCCCGGCCCGGCGGAGATAGAATTTGTCTTCGCCGATTGCCCGGAGCGTCTTAGGCAGGGTTCCAACAGTAAAGAGAACCAGAACAAGTCCGGTAACGAGCATGCCTTTTCGCCCCCACCGGTTGCAAGTGTATTCTTTCACCGCAAGAAATCCGGCTCCCACCCAGCCCAGGGAAATCGGAACCAACGGAATCCCGTAACGACGGGTCACGTATAGGAGCGCAAACGTGCCAAGGTAAAAAGTTACCAAGACGAGAAAAAGAAAGTCGCTTTTTTCCCAGAACCTTTCCCGGAAAAAGAATAACCACCCTATGAACAAAAAGGGGAGATAAGAATAATGGAGGGCCTCGAAATAGAAACCCACGGAGCGGAAGGCATCGATAAAAACCTTTTTGAGGTAAGTGAACGGATGAGAAGCGACGAAATCCACGATTCGGACTTGATTCGAATCCGTCACACCGGGCTCATCCCAATCCACGCCATGCCTCGCCAACGCCATGGAGAAAACCAGACTGGTCTTGCGGCTGATCGCCCAGCTGCCAGTATCCCACCGAAGGTAGGCAATATAGGGGGCGGAAAAGAGAACGAAGCCAAGCGCCAGCACCGCCGCGCACAATGCGTATTTTCGCAGCCGGCCCAGCATCCATCCCCGGTAGAGCAAGAAAAAACAGCCAACCACCATCAAGCCAACACCCTCCGGTCTCGTCAGATAGGCCAGTGCTGAAATTATCCCGCTTAAAACAAATTCGCGCGCCTTACCACCGTCGAGGCCCCGTTGCAGTAGATAAAGAGCCGAAACCGAGAAAAACACATAGGGTATTTCGGTTCTGACCTCGAGCGACAAACGGGCAAGGTACGGGCTCAGCGCGTAGAAAAACAGGGCAACCTGGGCCACCCTGATCCCATAAACCCTGCGCAACAGCCCAAAGAGAGGAAATAGAACGAGAACGCCCAGAATAAACGGCCACAGCTGCCCGGCGAGCTCCCAATCTCCAACGACGGGATAGACCAGGGCGGCCATTAGAGGAAAAAGCGGCGGATAGAATGACGCGAGACCTTGAAGCCAATCACCTTCCCGGAAGTGCCGGGCCGCCTGAAGATAGACCACCCCGTCATTATTGATGGTATAGTAGTTCCTAAAGAGATAGAGCCGGACCCCAAGGGTCAGAAGTAGAGCTCCAACCCAATAAAAACTGTTTATCCTTTTCTGAGCGAGCGCAGATCTCTCCGAGCGCTCTCTTCGAGGACTCTCTTGATCCATTTTCTCCTCTCCCTCCGATCGAAAAAAACCTTTCCAAGATAGACTTTCAACCAATAGAGCTTCTCGCTCGCACGCAAGAGTGTTCCCATCGTCCGATTCAACTGGACCAGATTCTTGATTCGGCGGCGTCGATTCAAAGCCCGATATTTCCGAATCCCTTCTAAGTCCAAGAGATAAAAACACCTGTCCGGGCGCGTATCGCCAGAGGCGACGATGATATTGGCATCCTTGAGATCGTTATGATAAATGTTTCGCCCGTGAAGGGAGCGAAAAAGAACCGCCAGATCCTTTAAAAAGATACGCCGCCTGAGAAATCCTTCCGGCCCGCTGATAGGGATAAGCTCCTCGCGCCAGTAGACATCAACGGTCTTTCCTCCGGGGATCTCTTCGGAAAGATAAAAGCTTTTTGCCAGCACTCCCCGCGAACGATGTTCAACCGCCGCGATGGGACGGCCTGTATGGAAACCCGCCCCCAGCAGAATTTTGGCCCCAGCCCATGAGCGAGAGGCCGCTGAAGGAAAAAACAGCGAACCCAATTGATAGCGCCGGGAAAATACGTTGTACCGCTTTAAATAGATCCTCCTTGCTTTGCCGCCGATCTCCAGCTGAACCCGTCCCACTTTGATTTTTTTCTGGTCTTTAATGATTTCGCACTGCGGAGAAGAAAAGAGCTGGTCGGGATCGGAGAACAAGTAGAGGTTAGGGTCTGCGTGCAAATCTGCGCAAACCCACAAACAGGAGGAGCCGATCCTCAGAAAAACGTCTTTAGGCGACTGCCCCACGGCGCTCCCGTCCGGCCACCTCCGCGAGACAACTCTCAAGCTCGCGGAAGTGATTTTTCCATGAATACCTTTCCCCAAGCCTCCGCGCTTGCTCGGATATAAATTGCCAGCGTTTAGGATCAAGCAGCGCCAGCACCCTGGCTTCCACTTCCAAGGGATCATCCGGACAGGTCAAAATTCCCTGCTCTAACTCTCCCGTCAGAACCTCGGCCGCGCCGACCGTCCCGCTTACCAGCACCGGTAATCCAGCAGCGAGGGCTTCCAAGACCACGTTGCCAAATGCCTCCTGAAGGGCCGGAAGGGCAAGCAGATCCGCTGCTCCAAAATAGCTCTCGATCTCGTCCTGCCGGCCGGCAAAGAGAATCATCCTCTTGGCCTGTCTTTCCGCCCTCGAAATATAACGTCCCTTTTGTGCATCCTCGCCAACCACCAGGAGGTAGATCCCTGCCAGCCGCGGCGATCCCCATGCGCGGAGAAGCCTATCGAGCCCCTTTCTTTGAAATCCGCTGCCGACGAAAAGGACAACCCGGGCCTCTAGAGGAATTCCCCATTGCCTTCTTATCTTCTCTCCCGCCTTTTCCCGATGGCGCGGGTGAAAACGCCCGGAATCGACTCCATTATAAATGACTGTAACCTTCTCTTCGGGTGCACGATAGGTGGCTACGATTTCCCGCTTGACCTCACGGGAAACGGCGATGATTCTTTTGTAACTATGAAGGTCGTATTGCCTCCTCTCGATCGCTAAGACGCTCCGATGATAGAGGCTGAACCGATGCCAGAGGCGGCGCCAGGCACCCTCTCCCCGGCTCATCTTCTGAAGGAATACTTGGTGGGAACCTCCGCCGCAGCGCAGGATATCCTGTTGAACCATCCTCCCGAAACTCATAACCAGATCGCATTTGTAAGGGGCAATGATCCTGGGGCACAGAAAAGCAAAGCTCACGAGACGCGCTGTTCTGCCCAGAGCCAAGACCGGCACCTTGTGGGCAACGATTCCGTGCGGAGGTTCAACAGCGAACTCGCTGCAAAAGAGATGGATCTCATGGCCCAGGTCCCTCAATCCCTCTGCGGTGAGGTAAAAATCTCTTTCCGTCCCTCCGGACAGGTCCAGCCTTTTATGGGCCAATGCGATTTTCATCAATCCTTTTTTTTCTCGCCTTCACTACGATATTGTCGGAGAATAGCAGCGCGTGGCTGAACAGGTATTTCAGGATCTGCCAATTGTAGCTCCTCTGGACCGGGTCCTTCTCGGCATGGATCACCGCCTCGAGGCTGAAAAGCCACATGAACGGATACAAAAACGGCGTGAAGAAGACCGGGGCAAACTTCACCTTTGTTTTTCTGAGCTCGACAATCTCGAACCCGCAGTGAAAGAGGAGATAGTACAGCTCATAAAAGTGGATCAGGTAAATATTGGGCGCCTGGCCAGGTTTGCGCGTGTAATGCGCCGGTCGGACTCGCCCGCGGAGAAAGCCCGTGAATAGAAAGCGGAGCCGGGAGAGAACATTGAGAACGTTGGGGGTGCTGATTACCACGACGCCATCCCTTGTCATGACACGGGCAATTTCCCGGATGAGCTGCGCCTGATGCTCAATATGCTCTATGACCTCGGTCAAATTCACCCCGTCAAAGATGCCGCTCTTAAAGGGCAGGTATTCGTTGAGATCCACTCCGCCGACACGATAGATGGGACCCTCCATCGACGGCGGGGAGCCATAATCCGTAGCCACGACTTCAAATCCGTGCGACGCCAGCATACGAGAGGTCATCCCGCCGCCGCAGCTCAGGTCTAGGATCCTTTTCTCGCGACTGCCTTCGCTGGACCAAGCCTCGCTGACAGAACGCAATATAGGCCGATTGTACATAACGCACCGACAGGGCGGCCAAATGCTACGTGATGTCGAATTTTTCGACCTTGCGGATTCCTTTCTGATGCAGAACATACTCCGCCATAGAGTACAGGATATCAAGGCCGTAGCGCCATACGTTGACGTAGCTTCTCTCGGTGCCGTAGTGAGTGGGAATGGGCCTTTCCACGACGCGCAGCCCCTTCAGCTTGAACTGGATTAGGATCTCGGTATCAAAATGATAATCGTCCGAACACAAATGAAAGGGAACCCGTTTCAGAGCGGCACAGCTGAATACACGGAAGCCGGAGTGGTATTCGGAAAGGTCCCAATCCAGGACGTAATTCTGCACCGTAGTCAGGAACCTGTTACCTAGAAAGCGATGGAGGGGCATCCCTCCTTTCAGTGGGAGTCCGGCTATCCGGGAGCCAAAAACCATGTCCGCCTCCCCTTTTTCAAAAGGTTCAAGAAGGGTGCCGATTTTTTCCGGAGCGTATTGCGCGTCTCCGTGCAGCATGACCACCGCGTCGTAGCCCCTCTCGATGGCATGGCGATAGGCGACTTTTTGACTGCCGCCGTATCCCAGATTTCTTTCGTTTCTGTAGGTGTTGAGGTTGTGCATGCCCTTCTCGTTTTTATACCCGACCCCTATCAGGTAGGTATTGTCGGGACTGGCGTTGTCCACGATAAAGATTTCCTCTACCCGGCTCTTCACGTCTTCCGGGATCCGGTCGAGGACCAACGGGAGCGTATGGGCCGCGT
>MGRY01000124.1 GCA_001799045.1 Deltaproteobacteria bacterium RIFCSPLOWO2_02_56_12
TCATTCCTGGCGTGCAGAAGCCGCATTGGAGCCCGTGACATTCCCAAAAACCTTCCTGCAGCGGGTGGAGCTGTTCGCCGTCGGCCAGGCCCTCAATCGTCAGCACCTCTCCGCCATCGGCCTGAACCGCCAGAACCGTGCAGGATTTTACCGCCGCGCCGTTGAGCATGACCGTGCAGGCGCCGCAGATGCTCGTCTCACAGCCAATGTGGCTGCCGGTGAGCCCCACGACGTCGCGCAGGTAATGAATCAGAAGAAGACGAGGCTCCACCTCGTGCGAGTGGCTGACTCCATTGATCCGGATAGAGATCTTCTTTTCTGGCCCCACTGCTTTCTCTACGCTACCCGATTTGATATAAGGACTTATATCGCAATGACTCACCAGCGATCAAGTTTTCTTTTTTTGTGCTTTTTTCTCGGCTTTCCGGCTTCAGCTCTATCCCAAGCCCCCGCACATCCCATCTACAAACTCCAAAACAGCCCCGGCCTAACGGTCACCGAGCAGGGCAGCTGGAAGGTGATCCACAAAGGGGCAGAGTTCCGCAAGGTGGCCCTCCAGCGCGCTGATCCCTTCCAAATGATCGATTTAAAGCTGGTCCGCTTCGATACCCGCTGGATTTTCCCGCACATCGTGCGCAGCGCTCAGCACAACTTGAAAGGGGCCAACGTGAAAACCATGGCAGAGAAAAGCGGGGCCATGGCCGCGATCAACGCCAACTACTTCGACGAAAAGGGGAAGCCGCTTGGATATCTCAAGGGGGCAACCGATGAGGTGATCTCGCTCATCTCCAAGAGCTCTCTCTTCACCGGCATCTTCGCTATCAAGAACCACTTTCCTTTTATCATCCACCGGGACCAATTCTCCCCTGAACTCGCTGATGAGGGACTCCAGGCAGGACCATTGCTGCTAACCAAAGGAACGGCGTTACAAGTAATGCGCGGGGCGGGCAAACAGAGCCGGCGCTCTCTGATCGGCATCGACAAGGAGCAGAGGCTGATCATCGCAGTCACGGATAGCCTCCTGGGTGGATTGAGCTGGGTGGAAGTGCAGGAGATTTTCGGCTCCGGACAGTGGCAGGTGCAGACCGCCGATCTCCTCAACCTCGACGGCGGCGGATCAACCCAGCTCTATGTTAAGGGAGTTCAGCTCGAGGAGCACGTGCCCGGCACCACCGAGGTGCCCGTGGCCATCGGCTTTTTCCAAAAAGGACACTGAACAAGTTCACATTACTCCCGGTTCCCACAAGCCTCCAACACCACCTGACAGGGCTTCCCAAGAGAACGAAAAAAAATTTCATCAGGAAGAAAAGAGCCCTCCCCATTTTTCATTAACTTCTTTTTTGAGCTTTTCCTCTACATCCACCACATCCGGGAACTCGCTCCTCCACTCGTAGGGGCGGCAGGCGTCGATGATCGCACGGGAATTAAGTCCCTTTCGCTCTGTGGGAATGGCAGGATCCAAGGGCCCACTCCAGCAGCGTCGAATAATCTCTATGGATGATGCCGGATCAGAGCGCGTACAGACCGCCCACATGACGTCGTTGAGATCAGCCACATCGATATCGTCGTCCACGACGATCACATAGCGGCCCAGATAGGCCCCGGCGCGGCAGAAGGAAGCGATCAAGGCCGCCTGTCTGGCGTGGCCTGGATAGCGCTGACGAATAGAGACCACGGTTAAGAGACGGTGCCCCCCCACCTCGTGAGACCAGACTCCCACCACATCCGGCACGCCGGCTTTTTGCAGCTCCGCCTTGATCTGGCCGGCCCGGGCAAAGCAGGTAGCCATCGTGCCAACCGCATAAGGGGGACGGCCAGGAGGGTTGCCCAGGATGATCGGGTCATTGCGATGGTAGATGGCTTTCACCTGAAAGAGGTTCTCTTCCCGAACCGAGCTCGCGTAGTAACCGGTCCACTCTCCGAAGGGGCCTTCAGGGGCGGTCTTGTCCGGCAGGACTTCCCCCTCAATCGCGATCTCAGCGTGGGCCGGGATGGGGAGACCGGTAAACTCTCCAGGGACGATCTCGATGGCTTTTCCGCGCATTCCTCCTGCCCACCCATACTCGGACTGACCATAGGGGATCGCTTGAGAGCCCGCCAGGAAGAGGAGCGGATCATGCCCGACGCTGATTACCATGGGGCAGGGTTTCCCTTTCTCGAAGTATTTGGCGCGATGGATCCTCCCATCCTTGCCCGGAGAGATGTAGCAGATAAGATGGTTCCGATCCAACACCATCGTACGGTAGACGCCGAAGTTGACCCAATCACCGTCGGGGTCGCGCGTGATCGTGATGCTGCCGGTGCCGATGTAGCGGCCCCCATCCTTGGAGTGCCACTTAGGAGCGGGAAACTTGAGCAGATCTATCTCGTTTCCCTTAAGGATATTTTCCGTGACCGGTCCGTCCTCCACCCACAGGGGAGGAATAGGCTTCATGGAGATATGTTTCTCGCGCCACACATCCACGTACTGAATTTTGGAGAGCCCCAGGGGAAGGCGGGCCGTCACGGCAACCCGGCTAAGAGAGTAGAGGGAGTTGGTCAGGACCCGAAAACCGCGCGGGTAATCCTTGATCTCGTCGAAGAGAAGGGCGGGCGCCCGGGGCCGCCTTCGGGCAAGGTCGGTGATGGCACCGATCTCCTGATCCCAATGAGCGCCGTTCAGCCGCTTCAGCTCGCCCATCCCCTCAATCCGCTCCAGCCACTCGCGCAAATCACGGTAACTCATGGTCCACCTCTTTTCCTCAAGATTCTCCGCGTCTCCAAGTTGTGGTTAAGCGCCTTGGCTCCAGGGAGACTTCCTATCGTCGAAAAATCTCGTGGTATTCCTTTTGAACTTCTTCGTAGCGGTCGGAGATTTTTGTGTTGACAAAAAAGACCTTTATTTTTTTGAGATCCTGCTTGGGAGTAGGGGCAGGAATATCCAGGTGGGCGGTAACTCGATCGAAACTCCTCAGCAGGGATTGGGCCTCGTGTGAGAGAGCAAACTCGACAAAAAGTCGCGCTGCGTTGGGATGGGGGGCGTGAGCGGAGATCGTGATCACGCTGGGCGAAGCGACAACCGGATCGGTCGTGTTCGCCCAATCTACGGGCGCCCCTTTGGCTTTCATTTCCTCAATCCGATTGGCGTAGGCAATGGACAGCGGAAATTCCCCGGCTGCCGTCAGCTGCGCAATGAGGGTGTGCCCATTCCGAATCGATGGGCTTTGGGCCACGAGCCCTTTCATCAATCTCTGCGCTTTCTCCCTTCCCCAGTAGAGCCAGAGGGCGCCGTACAGCTCGATCTCTTCATCCAGACCGATCTTTCCCTTCCACTTAGGGTCGAGAAGCTCCCACCAGTCCTTTGGCGCATCCCTCTCAGGGACGAGCTTGGTGTTGTAACTGAGCGCGTACTGGCGGACGTAAAGAGCTGTCCAGTACCCGTCGTCGTCTTTTAGTCCAGGCCAGATTCGGCCTCTCGTCTGAGCCTTATAGGGCGCGAGCAGGCCGCTGCGCATGAGCAGGCCGGTATTGGTAATGCTGGTCGAGTTGACATCGAAGGTGTGCCGCCCCGCCCTGGCCTCCGTCAGGATCTTCGCGCGCATCTTGTCTCCTTCGAGGCGGAACAGCTCGGTCTGAATAAAGGGATGCTTCTTCTCAAAGGCGGCGAGCAGCGCCCGGCTTTCAGGAACGGTCAGGACCGTGTAGTAGACAAGCTTCCCTTCTTTTTTCGCGCCCTCCATAAAGGCCGGCAAGGACTGCGCGTGAAGGGTTGTCACAGAGAAGAGAAAAAGTGACGTCAAGATCCACTGGCCTGCATAAAAAGTGTTCATGAAGCGAACCCTCCCGGGTGCTGATTTCCGAGGATGCTCATATCTATAATGTCTTATGGACCTGCCTCTCACGCGGCGTAGAGCTTGTCGATAAAGCCGCTGTCGTCAATGACTCGCAGATAGTGGAGGTCCCACGGCTCGAGGGGACTGACATCATTATGGACCTTAGAGTCCTTCCCGGCATCCAGATCGAAAACATTCTGGATCGCAGCGGCTAAAGGATACGGTTTGCGCAAAAGGAGGTTCGCCCACTCCCGTTGGAGGTGAACGTAGTATTCTTCGTCGTCCAATCCGAAACGCTTTGCCAGGTTTCTCCGCAAGATTCCGACCACCTCATCGGGACGGGTTTTGAAGAAGTGAATAGCTTCAATCAAGGCCTTAAGGAAGACGGTAACCGTATCTTCGTTATTCTTAATATAATCCGTCGTGGTCAGAATGGTTGTGTTGTGGATCACAGGTCGTTCCGGCAAGCCTAATATCTTCAGTCCTTTTTTCTTGCCATAAAGATCGAAGGGCATATCCACTAATGTGGCGCTTGCCTCGCCCGCCACCACCCGATCCACGTAGGCGAGAAGGTTTCCAGACATCGTTTCGATCGGGTAAATCTCGAACTCTTCCCTCTTGAGTCCGCAACTTTCCAGAATGGCCGTGAGATTTCCCGATATACAGGGAACTTTCAAATGGCAGAGAATTCTTTTGCCTTTGAGGTCCTGGATGGAGGTGATCTCAGGTGAGACGAGCAGACGGTCGTCCCAGTTGTTTTGGGTTTGAGCCAGATAAACGAAGCGTTTTTCTCCGCGCGCCCGGGCCCGATAAGTCTCATGATGCACACCGCTGACGAAGTCGATCTCTCCGGCAAGCAGCAAGCGGGTTCGGTGGGCCATGGTCGGAGCCTTGGCCCCTCCCACCACGTCAACCTCGATTTCAAATCCATATTTCTGCGTCACGCCGGACTCTTTGAATACCGTGAGGAGCGGTAGGTGCGATGGATCACTGGCGAGAAGGGCGATCGTGCGGGCCATAAAATTTTCCTCTATTACCCGGTTAGTTTAAACTTCCATTATCCCAAGCAGGAGGGAATGTCCAGCTCTGTCTGGAAGCCCCGCCTCAAGTTGACATAACGCACCATTATCGGATAATCTCCGGCCCGAATGGATCAGACGTTAAAGGCCGATGAGATCGTGAGGGAAGTGAAGCGCGCCGGCATTCGCATTGTGGTGGCGCTGCCGGACCGCATGACGAGCGAGCACTTGCTCAAGCCCATCCTGCGCAACCCTGACTTCCGGGTCCTTCAGGTGTGCAAAGAAGACGAAGGCATCTCGATCTGCAGCGGCCTTTACTGTGCCGATCAGAGGGCCCTCCTTCTCATCCAGTACACCGGCCTTCTCGACTCGATGAATTCCCTCTCCAGGATCGCCGTGGAAGGGCAAAATCCGGTCTGCATGATGGTGGGGCTTTTGGGCAAGGAACCGGGCGTGCCGCCGGCCCAATCCAAGCGTTACGGCCTGCGGATTGTCGTGCCGATCCTGGACGTCATGGGGATTGAGCACCATCTGATTGAGAGCTCCCAGGACGTCTCGAAAATCGCTCCCGCGGTGGAGCGGGCTTACGCCAATTCAATGCCGGTGGCCTTGCTCATTGGGAGGGAGCCCGCTTAGCCATGATGAAGCGAGACGAATGCCTCAAAGTTCTGGCCCGCCATCGCAGCAACGAGATCGTAGTGGCGGTGTGGAAAGCGGCGCACGAATGGATTCACATCTCTCCGAGCGATCTCAATTACACGTTTGTTGGGGCGATGGGCCAGGGCGCATCCCACGCCCTCGGGCTGGCTGTTGGCCGGCCCGACAAACGGGTGATTGTGCTCGACGGCGACGGCAGCCTGCTGATGAATCTCGGATGCCTGGTGACGATCGCCAACGCCGCTCCGAGGAATCTCGTTCACTGTCTCTGCGAGAACGGGGTTTATGAAACCAACGGCAGCGTGGCCGTCCCCGGAGCCGGGCGCGTCAGTTTTACCGGCCTCGCCCGCGAGGCGGGCTATGCCAAAGTCTATGAGTTCTCCCTTCTTGAGGACTGGGACCGGGCGCTCGACCGTATCCTCAAAGAAGACGGCCCGATTTTCGTCGACCTGAAAGTGGAGATGGGGGAAGACTACCCGGAGGATTTTCGCCGCCTCTACAGCATCCAGCACAGAGAGGCCTTCCGCCGGGCGTTAAAGAACGCCTGACGCCGGCTTCGACCCTTCCTTTACTCAGGCAATTTTAACCCCTATGACTCCAAGGCGGAGCAAGCGAGCTCTGCCACACCTGGCGCAAGCGGGATGGGAGATGTCTCTACAACCTGTAAGCTCACGGCTAAGGAGGGCCTATGAGACAGAAAGCTTTTTTGGACAGCCTGGCGTTTGGGATCATTCTGTTTTCGCTTTCAGGCGCCTCACAGGTGAGTTCCGCGCGCGGGGAAGAGAAAGTTTTGGTAGCCTATGGCGGGCACAGCGAAAGCGTTGCGCACATGTGGGTGGGAATTGAAAAAGGGTTGTTCAAAAAGTACGGCCTTGACGTCGGAATGCTCCAGGTCCGCTCTGGGCCGCTGATCATGGCGACGCTAGCATCGGGGAGCGTGCACGTAATCTGGACGGCACCCTCCAGCGTCTTGAGTGCCGTATCCGGGGGACTCAAGCTTAGCTGCGTTGCGAGTACTACCAATATCTTACCACGGGAGTTGGTGGTCCAGAAGGAGATCAAGTCTTTCGATGAACTCCGGGGTAAGGTTTTTGGGGTCCAGAGTCTCGGCGGGGGCCTTTGGTTGCAGACGATGGTCGTTCTAGAAAAACTCGGGATAGATCCAGACGGGTATCAGTTGAGGATGAGGGTCATCGGAGACATACCTACCGTGACTCAGGCCCTTATGTCTGGGAATGTCGACGCTGCTGTTTTACCGTACAGCTTCGGCGATATGGCAAAAAGGGCAGGGTTGCACTCCTTGGGGGGGCAACTGGTGGTTCCGTTGCAGTCGAACGTGCTCTGTTCCTCAAGAGATCTCATAGCCAAATCGCCGGATCTCGTGGCCCGTCTGATTCAGGGGATGATCGAGGCAGTCGTATTAATTCACGATCCGAGTCACAAAGAAAACGTGAAGGAGATTCTCAAGAAAAACCTCCGGTTTTCTAAACCGGAGGACGCCGAGGCGTCTTATAAGCTATTGCGCACTATGAATACGCTTGATGTGGGTCCCAATACCGAGGGATGGAGGACGATCCAAAGAATCGTCTCACGCGTGAACCCGAAGGTCCGGCAGGTGAACCTGGAGGAGGTGCTTAACCCGAGATTGGTCCAAAACCTCGAAGCGAGCGGGTTTGTAG
>MGRY01000125.1:0-898 GCA_001799045.1 Deltaproteobacteria bacterium RIFCSPLOWO2_02_56_12
GAAAAACCCTTAACTCAGGCCGGTCAAAAAGGTCTCAGATGCAAGGCGCGCGAGAAACTGACGAGCGGAAGCGTACTTAGAAAGTACGTTGGAGCGAGGCAGTCGAGCGCAACGAAGCAGATGGGATTTTTTCAACGGTCTGTTGGATCTTGCATTTCCTCCGCTAGATCATGCGGCCACTCGATGCTACAAAAAAAGCAGCTTTAAGGGAGAGTCCTAAGCCTCTTGCTCTGTTCTTATACATGGTCCGTTAGACGCGGGGGGACGGATAAGATAGTCTTTCCCAGGCAGGAGGTGCATCCATGGTGGTTCTGCACGTGACTATCAAGGTAAAACCCGAGCACGTCTCGGAGTTTTTGGAAATCGTCCGCTACGACGCGGAGCATTCGGAGAAGGACGAGCCCGGCTGCCTGCGCTTCGACGTGATCCAGGACCGGGACGACTCGAACTGTTTCTATTTCTACGAGATCTACCGGGACGAGGCGGCGCTGGAGGCGCACCGGCAGACGCCCCACTTCAAGCTCTACTTCGAGAAGAGCCAGCGCTGGCTGGCCGCCCCGCCCGAGCGCCGCTTCGGCAAGAACCTGGTACCCTCCGACGCCGCCTGGCGTTGACCTTCACACCTGGGAGAAAAGCAGAGGAGGACTCACATGCGCTACGAGTTGTATTACTGGCCCTCCATACAAGGACGCGGCGAGTTTGTCCGGCTTGCGCTGGAGGACGCCGGCGCGGAATACGTGGACGTGGCCCGTCTCCCCAAGCGCGGTGGCCGTGGTATTCCCGCGCTGATGCGCTTCCTGGAAAGCCGCTCGGTGGAGCACCCCCCGTTCGCGCCGCCTTTCCTGAAAGCCGGACGCCTGGTGATCGCGCAAACCGCCAATATCCTGCTGTTTCTCGG
>MGRY01000125.1:908-1848 GCA_001799045.1 Deltaproteobacteria bacterium RIFCSPLOWO2_02_56_12
CACGATCGCCGATTGGGTCGTCGAGGTCCACGACACCCACCATCCGATCTCAGGCGGCCTCTACTATGAGGAGCAGAAGCCTGAAGCGAAGCGGCGCGCCGGGGATTTCAGGGCCGAACGGCTGCCAAAGTTCCTTGATTACTTCGAGCAGATACTCGATCGCAATCCGAAAGGGACCGACTATCTCGTGGGCAAAGAGGTTTCCTACGTCGATCTGTCGATGTTCCAGATGATCGCCGGCCTGTGCTATGCCTTTCCGCGCGCGATGGCGAGACTGGAGCCCACACACCCGCGATTGGTCGCGCTGCACGATCGCGTTTCGGCTCGCCGCCGGATTGCCGCCTACCTCAAGTCGCCGCGGCGCTTGCCTTTCAACCAACAAGGCATCTTTCGGCATTATTCCGAGCTCGACACGTAGACGTTGTCGTCCCCACGGACGATTTTTCGCTTTCGCTCAGCATGACGTCATGGTAAGTGATGGTCTAACTTTATAAATTCCGAATCACCCCTACAGGACCGTTCTCTTGCTCAAGAAACTAACCGGACTCTTCTACGGCTGGCGCATGGTGGCCGCCAATAGCGCTTTGCGCGTGCTCGGCGCGGGACTTCATAGTTACGGCTTTACGGTGTTTTTTCTTCCTATCAGCCAAGATCTAAACCTTAACCGAACCTCGACCTCGCTGGCTTTTTCACTGGCGCGCGCGGAAGGCGCCATCGAAGGACCCGTCGTCGGTCATTTGCTCGACCGGCACGGCCCAAAGCCGATCATGCTGGCGGCGGTTTTACTCATGGGAGTCGGCTACCTGCTTCTCTCCCAGGTCAACAGCTACGCAACTTTTTTGATCGTCTATCTCGGCGTTATCTCTCTCGCCCACGTCGGCGGATTTATGCATGCGCCCATGGTGTTGATCAACACCTGGTTTATCCGCCACCGCGCCCG
>MGRY01000125.1:1885-16721 GCA_001799045.1 Deltaproteobacteria bacterium RIFCSPLOWO2_02_56_12
GGGGTTCTCGTCGCTCCGGTTCTAAGCGTCATCGTACAAGCCTGGGGATGGCGTTGGGGGGCCGCCATTGGGGGGCTCTTGTTCCTGGTGGTCGGCATACCGCTGTGCCTCACCATTCGCCGGTCGCCGGAAAGCATGGGACTCCTGCCCGACGGTGACGAACCCGCGGGCCCGGAACCCGGCAAAGCCGGCCCGACGATCAAATCGGAAGTCGAAGTTACCGTGGCCGAGGCGCTGCGGTCCTTCGCGTTCTGGGGATCGGTGCTGGCGGCGGGTATTCGCAACGCTTGCTACCATGCGATCTCCGTTCATTTCGTGCCCCTCATGGTTTGGAAGGGCTTTAGCCAACCGCAGGCGGCTTTGTTGCTGAGCGTCTTTGCCTTTCTCGGCATGGCGTCGACGCTTATCCTGGGCTGGCTTGCCGACAAAGCGAACAAGCCCCGCATGACCGCATTCATCTTATTTGCCGCCGCCGGCGCGATGTTCCTACCGATCGTCGGAAGCTCGCTCTGGTCGCTGTGCCTGTTTACGATTGTTTTTGCCGCCGTGGAGGCTACTTTCCCGCTTGGATGGGCCGTAGTCGGAGATTTGTTCGGCAGAAAGCATTACGCCAAGATACGCGGCTACATGACTTTGTTTTACACATGGGGAGGAGTTCTCGGTCCGGTGATCGCCGGAGCGATTTTTGACCGGTGGAAAACCTACGAGCCCCTGTTGTGGTCCCTCGTCGTCATGTTCATCGTGGGGGGATTGTTCTTCGCAAGCCTCAACCGATCCTGGCAAAAAGCGACAGGCCACATACGCGCGGTGGACTGATCATCTTTCCCTTACCTTCTGCCCGAAGAGTCCGGCGCGGTAGGCCTCCTGCCCGCTCTCGAAGAATTTTCCTTCGCGGTAATAGAGGATACGAAAGTCGCGGAAAAGCTCCAGCAGTTCGTTGTGGCCGAGGAGATGGGCGGGATTGCTGGGATGGCCGAGAACCCGCTGGTCGATAAGATAAGTTTCGAACACGATATACCCGCCGAGCTTGAGGGCCATTTTCATTTTGGGGATGAGCGAGCGCTGGAGGAAATTGAAATTCAGGATCAGGTCATAAGCGCCCTCGGGGAGCTCTATCCGGTCCAGGTCTGCCTGTCTGAAAGTAACGGCCAAACCCCTTTCTCGTGCCGCTCTTTGCCCCTCCTGTAATGCAACCTCGGAAATATCGACAGCCTCTACATGAAAGCCTTTCTCAGCGAGAAAGAAGGCGTTCCGTCCCTTGCCGGTGGCGATATCGAGCGCCCTGCCGGGCTGAATCTGCCACGAGCCGGCCGCTAAAATCTCCCGCAAGAAGGGCGAGGCTCCTCCCTTCCCGTGTCTTGATGCATGCTTTTCATCCCACCGCTTTTGATCATCTCTAGCCATGAAAACATCCTAATACATCATTTCTGCCTGGGGGTATCTTGAAGGGCCGATGCATCGGACCTGAGAGATGCTCCCAGGCAAACAACCCACGAGCTATTATACCGTTCTCGCCAGCGTGAGAACAAAGACCTCTTTGGCCCCGGCGCGCATGAGCGCGCGGCTGCACTCATTGACTGTGGCGCCCGAGGTATAGACATCATCCACCAGCGCCACTCTTTGCCCCTGAACGGGTTTCGCCGGGTTCAAGGAAAATGCGCCGCGCATGTTTTTTCTTCTCTCCTCTTCGGCAAGCTGGGTTTGGGGCGGGGTCTCCCTGGACCTAAAAAGAATAAAGGGATCGACGGGAAGCTGCCATAAACGGCCCACCTCCCAGGCCAGGATCACCGCCTGGTTAAAACCTCTCCAGCGAAGCCTTCTCGGATGGAGCGGCACGGGGATAATGATATCCAAAGATTGTCCGGTTAAGAATTCCGAACAACCTTGCGCCATCAACCGGCCCAAAGGCTTGCCCAGGGAAACCCTGCGACCGTACTTGAAGCGCTGTAGGACCTCACGCAGGGGATGGTCCCGGTGCTCTTCGCCGGGGTAGCAGGCCCAGGCGCGCGCCGCGCGAAAGTAAGGAGGATGCATCAGACAGGGCCCGCAGAGATGGTCTTCTCCGCTCGCGTCTAGAAAAGGGCGGCCGCATGTGGTGCAGAGGGGATGGGAAACCAAACGGATCTTCGCCCGGCAGCCGTGGCAAAAACATTCCTCATCCTGGCCGATAATTCTCTCGTGGCAGAATCGGCAGCGCGGCGGGTAGAGCCAATCTAGGGCCCGGCCTAAGCGGACGCCAAGCATAGAATGTTGAATGTTGAATTTTTAATTAAAAATCAAGAATTAAAAATTAATAATTAGCTATTCGATGATAAGAGAGCGGCCCGTCATCTCCCCGGGTTGAGGGGCGCCGGACAGGCTTAGAACCGTCGGTGCGACATCGATGGCTGTTCCGGACCTTAAACGATGAGACCTTAGCTCCTCATCCACCAGGATCAGCGGCACCGGGTTGGAGGTATGGGCCGTGTGGATATCGCCCGTGTCGTAGTCGATCATCTGCTCCGCGTTGCCGTGATCGGCGGTGATGATCGCCCGGCCGTTGTTTTTTAGGGTTGCCTGGACGACCCTGCCGACGCATTCATCGACAACCTCGCAGGCGCGGATGGTGGCCTCGAAGTTTCCCGTGTGACCCACCATGTCGGCATTGGCGTAGTTCAGGATCACCAGGTCGTAGCGCCGCTCCTCAATCTGCTTGAGTAGCGCCTCGGTTATTTCATAAGCGCTCATAGCAGGCTTGAGGTCGTAGGTGGGAACGTCTTTGGCGGAGGGGATAAGGATGCGCTCTTCGAGCGGGAATTTTTTCTCCTCCCCGCCATTGAAAAAGTAGGTCACGTGCGCGTACTTCTCCGTCTCGGCGATGCGGAGTTGACGGATCCCCTGTTGGCTGGCGATCTCCCCCAGGATGTTTTTGAGGTCCCGCGGGGGAAAGGCGACGGGAAGGGCAAAGCTCTTGTCATACTCGGTCATGGTGACATAAGTGGAAAATCGCACCTGCCGCCTACGGGGAAATTCCTTGAACTCCTTTTCCGTAAAGGCCCGGGTGAGCTGGCGCGCGCGGTCGGCCCTGAAATTAAAGAAGATCGCGGCATCGCCGTCCCGAACCAGACCCTCGGGAACGCACCCCTCGATCACGGTGGGAAGGACAAATTCATCCGTGACCCGCTCCTGATAGCTTTTTCGTATCGCCTCCAGGGGAGATTTTGCCTGAACTCCGACGCCTTCGGTGAGCGCCACATAGGCCTTCTCCGTTCTTTCCCATCGCTTATCCCGGTCCATCCCGTAGTAGCGGCCGCCGAGGGTCGCGATCCGAACTCCCGGGTATGCTTTGATCTTCCCCTCCAGCGCGAGCAAGAAACGCTCGCCGCTGGTCGGCGGAGTATCCCGGCCATCCAGGAAAAGATGGAGAAAGATCGCTCCCGCCTTCTCTCTCAATCCGAGCTCGATGAGCGCCTCCATATGGCGTTGGTGGCTGTGCACCCCGCCGTCCCCCATAAGGCCAAAGAGATGGAGTCTTCCGCTCGCCTCCTTGCACGTTCGCATCGCATCGAGAAAAACCCGGTTGGAGAAAAAGCTCCGGTCGTCTATGGCGCGGTGGATAAGCGTAAGGTCCTGATAGATGACGCGGCCCGAACCCAGGTGCATATGGCCGACCTCGGAGTTCCCCATCTGCCCGTCGGGGAGGCCGACATCCAGCCCGGAGATGGAGATCGTGGTGGAGGGATAGCGGGCAGCATAGCCGCTCATGTTAGGAGTGGCTGCCCGCGCGATGGCATTCCCCTCCTTGCGGGGATGGACTCCCCACCCGTCGAGGATAATCAGAACGATAGGGCGTTGCGCGCGCAAGATCTCTTTTCCTTTCTTCCCTATCTACAGGGCAACCGACCGATCTGGCAAGTAACAGGCCGACTTTTTTTAGCCGGTCACGGATGGCGCTCAGTCCTGATGCTAAACTGGTTGACAAGAGTGGAATAGGGCTCGGGCAGCTCCGCTCGCGGGGCATGATGCCAAAGTCCTTCGAGGTCGTAAAACTCCCGCACCGGTTGATAAAAAATATGCACGACGACGTCTGCAAAATCCATCAAGACCCACTGGCCCCGGCTCATGCCCTCGACCGACAGGGGATGAATACCCATGGGTCCGAGGTTTCCTTCGATTCCCTGAGCGATGCCCTGAACCTGTCGATCCGAGCGGCCTGAGCAGATAATGAAATAGTCGGCAATGGAGGTGATTTCACGCACCTCCAACAGGATAAGATCGTAGGCCTTTTTCTCCAGCGCGAAGCGGCTGAGGAGCAGGGCCTTTTCCCAGGAGCCAACCTCTTTGGACCTCGTCAGCGTCCCTCCCGGCGCCCTCGATACAGGCCTCTTCTCTTGATGTAGCTCTCAACCTGCAAAGGAACCAGATAGCGGATGGACTTCCCCTCCTTTACACGATTCCGGATGTCCGAGGCCGAGATCGCTATGTCCGTCAGTTTAAAAAAATAGAGCTTCGTGCCGCTTTTGTGCCGGTAAAACTTTTCACGCCGATCATAACAAAACAGCCTGCGCACCGCAACGGGCATGCGGCCGAGCGACAGCGAGTCTTCGCACCCGGGCCGAGAAGTTACGATGAAATGACAGAGAGAGAAAATCACCTCGAACTCCTTCCAGGAGCCGATGTCCAGGAAGGCGTCCAGACCAAGGATAAAATAGAGCGAATCCTTCGGCCCGCGCGATTTGGCAAAATCGCGGACCGTGTCGATCGAGTAGGATTTCCCGGGGCGCGAAAGCTCCACTGTGGAGAGGGTAAAGCCTGGGTTCTTGGCGATCGCCAGGCGCACCATCGCGACACGGTCGCGCACCGGCGTGACGGGCCGCATTCTTTTGTGCGGCGGGATGCCGGCAGGAATAAAGAGCAGGCGATCCAGGGAGAAGGCCTCCCGCACCTCCTCGGCGTTGCGGAGATGGCCCCAATGGATCGGGTCGAACGTGCCGCCAAAGAGGCCGATCTTCATTCTCTAATCTGCCCGTCCCCCAAGACGACAAACTTGGTCGTGGTCAACTCCTCCAGCCCCATCGGACCGAACGCATGGATCTTGCTCGTGCTGATCCCGATCTCTGCCCCCAACCCCAGCTCCCCGCCGTCATTGAAGCGGGTGGAGGCATTGACCAGGACAGCCGAAGAGTTGACCCGGTTTAGAAATTCCCTCGCCTTCTGATAGTCGGAAGTGACAATGGTCTCCGTATGCTGAGAGCCGTATCGCTCGATGTGATCGATGGCACCACTCATGTCCTTGACCACCCGCACCGAAAGGATGAGGTCGAGATACTCGGTCGTCCAATCCGCCTCATTAGCGGCCTTGATTCCGGGGACCAGGGCGCGTGTCCTCTCACAGCCGCGGATCTCCACTCCCGCGGCCTGGAACTTGGCGATCATGGAGGGAAGAAAAGCAGGGGCGATCCCTTCGTGCACCAGCAGCGTCTCCATTGCATTGCATACGGCAGGGCGCTGCACCTTGGCATTGATGCAGATGCGCTCCGCCATCTCCACAGACGCATCGTTATCCACGTAGACGTGACAGACCCCCTTGAAATGTTTGATCACCGGAACCCGAGAGTTGGCGGTGACCATGCGGATAAGCTCTTCGCCGCCGCGCGGAATGACGAGATCGATGTAATCCTCCAGTTGGAGCAGCTCGTGGACCATGGCGCGATCTTTAGACTCGACTACCTGGATGGCCTCCTGCGGCACCTGCGTTTCCGCTGAGGCCTGTTGCAGGATTGCGCCAATCGCGCGGCTGGAAAAATGGGCCTCGCTACCCCCTCTTAGAATGACCGCATTGCCCGACTTGAGACACAGGGCCGCAGCATCTGCGGTAACGTTCGGGCGCGCCTCGTAGATCATGGCGATGACTCCGAGCGGGATGCGCATCTTTCCCACCTGAAGCCCGTTGGGGCGGCGCCACATCTTGACGATCTCCCCCACGGGGTCAGGCAGGGCAACCACCTCCCTCAACCCCTTGGCCATGGCCGCTATCCGATTTGCATCCAGGGCGATCCGGTCGAGCAAGGCCGAAGAGAGTTGCGCCTGGCGGGCAAGATCCAGATCTTTCCTGTTTTCTTCCAAAAGAAGCTCTTTTTGCCCTTCGAGACGATCGGCCATCAGGAGCAAGGCGCGGTTTTTCTCTCCGGAAGAAAGTTGGGCGAGCCGGCGCGCCGCCTCTTTGGCCTTCTTTCCTAGCGCGATGGCATCATCCTGCAACGACATTTTACTTCTCCAACCCTTATCCCTTTATCCCTTCAACCCTTGAACCCTTCATCCTTCTGCCTACTGCGTCCTGCTTTCTGCCTTCTTCTTGTCAGAGCAGTACCAAATCATCCCGATGAATGATCTCGTCATAGGCCTTGTAGCCCAAAACCTTTTCGATCTTACTTGTATGCAATCCCTTGATCTGATTCAACTCCTGCGAGCTGTAGTTGACCAGGCCGCGGGCAAACTCCCGCCCCTGGACATCGAGACAGCACACGCATTCGCCGACTCCGAAAGAGCCGTGGACTTCTTTCAGGCCTGACGGCAGAAGGCTCTTCCCTTTTTTCACCAGTGCCTCGAAGGCCCCCTGATCCACAACGATCTCCCCCGCCGGTTTCAAGTTGTAGGCGATCCAGTGCTTGCGGCTGGCCATGCGATTCTCTTCGGGGAGAACCAACGTGCCGATCTCCTCCTTGGCGTCAAAGAGCTTCGGCAGTATCCCGGCGCTCAGTCCATTGGCGATGAGCGTGGGAATCCCTGCCGCGGCGGCTTTTTCCGCTGCGCTGATCTTTGTCGAGATGCCGCCGGTCCCGTAGAGACTCTTGCTTTCCCCGCTGAGATCCCTTTTGGCTTTCTTGATATCCGCGATCAGGGGAATTAACCGGGCCCCCTGGTGAACTCGGGGGTCGCGGTCGAAAATGCCATCGACATCGCTCAGGACCACCAAGAGATCCGCCTCCAGCAGCGTCGCGACGAGCGAGGACAGATGGTCGTTGTCGCCGAATTTTATTTCCTCGACCGCCACCGTGTCGTTCTCGTTCACCACCGGAATGATGGACAACTCGAGCAGCGTCTGCAGGGTGTGCTTGGCGTTAAGATAGCGGCGCCGATCGGCCAGATCCTCATGGGTCAGCAGCACCTGGGCGACACTCTTATGGAATCGGGAGAAATACCTTTCATAGATGGCCATCAGCTTGATCTGCCCCACCGCTGCCAGGGCCTGTTTCTGCTGCACCGTTTTGGGCCTCTCTTTGACTCCGAGCCGGGTCATCCCCGCGGCCACCGCCCCGGAGCTGACCACGACCAACTCTTTACCCTGATCGTGGAGCGCGGCGAGATCCCGCACCAGTCCTTTGATCCTGGCTTCTTCGATCCCTTCGGGAGAAGAGAGGATCTGGCTCCCGATTTTGACAACCACCCGGCGCGCGCGCCGTAAAAGCCGCTTCTTATAATCCCGCTGCAGCACGATCCTCGTCCTTAGCCGCTCTGGCTTCCTCCAGCTTGATCCCGACCAACCTCTTGAGCTCTTCGAGTCCCTCGCCCGTAACTGCGGAAATAGCACAGTAGGGACGAAAAGCAGGGGGAAGGAGTTTGTCCAGGAGCTGAAGCTTCGCCCTGCCCTCGGGCAGATCTATCTTGTTCGCCACCACAATCTGCTGCCTCTCAGCCAGGGCCGGATCAAAGAGCTCCAGTTCCCGGTTGACCGCAAGCCAATCCGCCAGAGGATCCTCCTCGCGGATCTTCGAGGCATCGAGCAGGTGGAGCAAGAGGCTCGTCCGGCTGACGTGTTTCAAGAACTTGTGCCCGAGCCCCTCTCCCCGGTGAGCCCCTTCGATAAGACCGGGAATATCCGCGACGACGAAACTCTTCCCTTCCCCATAGCCGACCACGCCCAGATTGGGGACCAGCGTGGTAAAAGGATAGTCGGCGATTTTCGGCCGTGCCGCGGAGATCACCGAGATCAGGGTAGATTTCCCGGCATTAGGAAGACCGATAATTCCCACGTCCGCCAAAAGCCTTAGCTCGATCTCGAGCTCTTTTTCCTCCCCGGGAAGCCCGGGTTGAGCCAGACGGGGGCTTCGATGGGTAGAGGAAACAAAGTGGGCGTTTCCCTTTCCGCCTCTTCCTCCGCTCGCAACCACGACTCGCTCCCCCCGGGCTTTGAGGTCCGCGAGGAGATCTCCGGTGCGCGCGTCTCGAATCACGGTCCCTACCGGCACGGCAATAATTCTTTCCTCCCCCCTCTTCCCGTATTGATCTTTTCCCCTGCCGTGCACTCCCCTGCCGGCTCGATATTCTTTCTGGTAACGTAGATCAAGCAACGTAGTGAGCTGCGCATCCGCCACGACCACCACGTCCCCTCCATCCCCTCCATTTCCCCCATCCGGGCGCCCACGGGGCACATACTTTTCCCGGAGAAAGCTCACACAGCCGCGACCGCCGTCACCGGCTTTCACTTTAATCCTGACCTCATCAACGAATTTCATAAAAGCTACAGTGAAAAATGAAAATTGTAAAATGGATATTGCAAAATTATTTCGAAACCCTCCCGGCTAATCTTCATTTTGCACTTTTCAATTTGCATTTTGAATTTTGCAATTAAGCCCTATCATCTCCCTTCTCCAGGCAAAAAAAAAGCCCCAAAAGGGGCTTTTCCGCTGGGGGCCAGAAAGGAACTAAAGCGGCAGTATGCTCACCCGCTTTCTCTCTCTGTCTAGCCGCTCGTAGCGGACCACGCCGTCGATCTTGGCGAAGAGCGTGAAGTCCCGGCCCATGCCGACGTTTCTTCCCGGGTGGATGCGTGTCCCGACCTGGCGTATAATAATATTACCCGCGCGTACGGTCTCGCCGCCGAAGATTTTGACTCCCCGTCTCTGCCCCTGGCTGTCTCTCCCGTTACGAGAGCTTCCTCCTGCCTTCTTATGAGCCATATTTCAACTCCCTTACCTATCCCTGAATTTCCGTAATTTTAAGCGTGGTGAGGTGCTGCCGGTGCCCGCGCTTGCGACTGTAGCTTTTCCGTCTCTTCTTCTTAAAGACGATAATCTTTTTTGCCCGCCCCTGGTCGACAATCTCTGCGATAACCTTGACATCAGGCAGGGTCGGGGTGCCGATCTTAGCCTCCCCATCGCCGCCGACGAAGAGCACCTCATCCAGCGCAACTTTATCCCCAACCTGGCCGGCAAGCTTCTCCACCCGGACGACATCCCCCTGGCTTACCCGGTACTGCTTCCCGCCCGTCTTGATAACTGCGTACATGTCAGTCTTCCGTAAGTTTCTTTTAAACCAAATTCCACCCTCAAAGTCAACCTATCCTTGGCAAGCCGTCGGTAGTGGTTCAATTTGAAAAGGAGAGGGAATGTCATTCTGAGCCGGAGCAACGAGGAGGCGAAGAATCTCGCTAATTCTCTGACAATCCGTGAGGCCGGTCCTTAGCGCGGTCGAAGGATTCCTCGGCCTGCGGCCTCAGAATGACGGTCTCTTGCCGGCTACGGGCAACAAGTCGGGTTGGAACAGTAAGCCCGGACCCTCCAGGCTTTTAACGAATACTGGCGTAAGAAGCCCTAGTGCGAGCTACTCTAGCCTGCACGGATTTGTGAAATCCCTCAAGGCGTTTGTCCCGCTCTTCGGGCCGAAGAGTTTTTAGGAAATCCCAAATACTTTCGGAGATGATTTTGGCAGCCCTTTTCAGGCTTTGGGACCTCTTTTTCTTCTTGGCTTTCATGTAGTTTTAATCTCTGCGGGTTTAATTCCCCGCAGCTCGCTGCGTAAAAGCTGAATGATATATGATAGGAACTTCCTTTTGAGGGGTGAGCCGCCGACAACTCAAAGTTGCCCCGACAACCTAGTGCCAGCCCGTGTTCGAGAGCCTGTAGCGGCCATCAGAGAAAGCCAGGTGGCCCCGTACCCCTGTTTTTGGGCAGAGACTATCCGATAATGAGCTATTATATCAACCTGACAAGGGAGAATCTTGACAAGACTATCTCCCTCTGCAATACAGGAGTGCGAGGAGTTTCGTTTTATATGAGACAAAATCTGTTCGCGATGCTAGGGTGCATCTCTCTGTTCCTGCTGGCAGGCTGCGGCTACAATTCCCTCCAGGCGTTAGACGAGGATGTCAAGGCCGCCTGGAGCGAGGTGCAAAACCAGTATCAGCGCCGCGCCGATCTCGTGCCCAACCTGATCGAAGTAGTTAAAGGCGCATCGAAGTTCGAACAGGAGACTCTCACGAAAGTGATCGAGGCACGAAGCAAAGCGACGCAAGTAAAAATCGATGCCCAGGCCCTCAGCAACCCGGAGGCCTTCAAACGCTTTGAGGAGGCACAAAGAGATCTCTCCGGCGCTCTGTCGCGACTCCTCGTAGTGGTCGAGCGCTACCCTGAGCTTAAGGCCAATCAGAACTACCGCGACCTTCAGGCACAGCTGGAAGGGACTGAGAACCGCATCGCCGTGGCGCGAAAGCGCTACATCGAGAAAGTGGCCGAGTACAACAAAGGCGTGCGCTTTTTCCCTACCAACCTGACGGCCCGCTATCTCTTGGGGCTCGAGGTGCGCCAAACCTTCAGTGCGGACGAAAAGGTGGCTGAGCCTCCTCCGGTCAAATTCTAGCTCGTGGCTGCGGGGAAAGCGAAGATCGAAGATCGAGGATCGAAGATAGCGATTTTCCATCCTCGATCCTCCATACTCTATCCTCAGTGCTTAGCTGTTCTCGCCCTGCTCTTCGCTGTCACTCATTCCATTCTCTCCAGCGCCCTTGACGTTCCGCGGCTGCGCGGTCGCGTGAACGATTACGCCGGCTTGATGGCTGCTGACCGAGCGCTCTCTCTGGAAGAGCGCCTGGCCCGTTTCGAGCAGGAGACGGGCAATCAGGTCGCGGTACTTACGATCCCCGGTCTTGAGGGAGAGGACCTGGAGGGCTTCAGCATCAAAGTAGCCGATACGTGGAAGATAGGGAAAAAGGGCTTCGACAACGGCGTTATTCTCCTCATAGTAAAAAACGACCGCAAGCTCAGGATTGAGGTCGGCTACGGTCTCGAAGGGGTTCTCCCCGACGCAATCGCAAGCAGGATTATCCGCGAGGTGATCGTCCCGCATTTTCGCGCCAACGACTTTGCCGGTGGTATCGAAGCAGGCGTAGAAGCAATCCTCAAAGTAACTAGCGGTGAGCGCCTGCCAGAGGCGGCGCGAAAGCGCGCCGGCCCAAGAGGAAACTCTCCTTTTTCTGGAGCACTATTGATCCTCCTTCTAGTAGCTATTCCCATCATCGGAGTTTTAGGAAACCTGAGTCGGCGCAGATCAGGGGAGGCCTGGAGCGCGGGGGGATCGCGCAGGTACAGAAGTTGGGGAGGACCTACCTTCGGGGGTGGATTCGGTGGCGGAGGGGGTTTCAGTGGCGGAGGCGGCGGGTTTGGCGGAGGAGGCGCCTCAGGAGGGTGGTAATTAAGATGCGCGCCAAGAAATATTTCACAGCCAACGAGCAGGAAAAAATCCGGCAGGCCGTGGCTGCCGCCGAGCAACGGACGTCGGGCGAAATCGTGCCGATGATCATCGGCGCGAGCAGCAGCTACACCGAGGTGGAGCTCGCGGGGCTGATCGTTGGGTTAGTCACCGGCGCTGCCGCCGCGCTTTTCTTTGGCTATTCCTGGGGAGTCACAGATTGGGAACTTGCCTGGCCGCTCCTTGGAGCAGGGCTCGGCTTCATCCTTTGCCGCATCCCCTCCATCAAGCGCCGCCTCATCTCGAATGCGCGCATTGACGAGGCTGTTCACCTCCGCAGTCTCGCGGCCTTTATCGCCCATGGTCTCCATTACACACGGGCGCATACCGGTATTCTGATCCTAGCCTCGCACTTCGAGCACCGGGTCGAAGTGCTCGCCGACCGGGGGATCAATGAAAAGGTCACACCCGGGACGTGGGACGAAGTTGTGCAGATACTCACTTCCGGGCTTAAATCTGGAAACGGCTGTGATGCTTTTTGTGCGGCGATCGGGCGCTGCGGCGATACCCTGGCAGCGCACTTTCCGCGCCGGCCAGACGACCGCGACGAATTGGCAGATAAGCTCGTGACTGAAGAGTAAAATCAATTTTCAGAAACCAAGAATCTTGCCATATTCTCTGGTGAGCCTATCCACCATCTCAGCTTGATCCTGGGTCATATGAAGAACCTTCTTTCCCTGTACGTACTTGTAGGCCCTGGTTCCCGGAATAAAAGCGGAGGTCTGGCCGTTATACTTTTCCCATATCTCCTGCGCCTCGGGAGTTATAAGGAAAGCGGCGAAGAGGTGTCCCACATTGGGGTGCGGCGCGCGCTTGGGCACACCGGCGTTGTAGGCGGGGGAGATCACAGGCTCAATCCCTTCGGCATGGACGATGGGAGCGCCGCTCTTTTTTGCTGTGTTGATGTAGCTATCGGTCAGCGTGACAAGGACCAGGATTTCACCGACTTGCAGCCGGGTGTATAGCGCTCCGAGCGTTCCCAGGGTCAACTCCTGCTTGGCAAGGGACTTCACGAATTCGGTGGTTTTCTTCTCGCCCCAAGCTCCGGCCGCCAGACGGGCCGGGTGATGGGTCGCAGTAGACATGCCGAGCTTACCCCCCTTCCACTTGGGGTCCAAAAGATCCTCCCAACTCTTGGGCACATCCTTAGGAGGGAGAATGTTCTTGTTGTAGGCCGGTAGAACAAACTGATTGGCTGCAACAACGGTCCCATTATCATATTGAATGGACTGAGGGCCTACGCCCAGCTTCCTGTAGTCGAAGGGCTGGTGGAGTTTTCTTACCCACAGCGAGGCATGGTGGGCGTCGGTAACCACCATCAGATCCCACTCGGGCGGCGCCCCGGCGGCTGCATGGGTCAACACCTTCGTCACATCGCCAACCATGTTAGAGGACGGGCTATAATTCAGCCTGATATTGAGGTTGTACTTCCTGTTAAAGGCCTCCGCTAACGACTGCGCCCCCTGCGGGCCGAATGTGGATGGGGCAAGAAACTCAATAACCCCCTCCTTCCTTGCAGCAGCCACCAGTTCATCAATGGGAGCCGCTGCAGCTAAGCTCGCGCATCCTGCGAGGGCGATGATCGTCACTAAGGAATTAAAGAAAGATTGGAAACGTTTCATTGTCTGCCTCCCGTTTAACATTTAAAGCGCTCCGCCGTTTATCCTCCGCATGAGAATCCCTGGGGGCTAAGCTAGGCATCCCAATCCTCCTTGTCAAGCCCATAGCCTGGTTAAAAAATAACGTTGACTTGGAAGAGATTAGGCAATATTCTTCCCGCCTGAAATCCTAATTGAAAGGCGCCTGAACAAATGGCTATCCGTTTCAGTCTCCACGCCTCTCCAAGAGATTTTTCTCAGGGCCTCGATAGGGCCCGACGGGGGGAAGAGCTTGGCTACGAAGGAATTTTTCTTGCCGATAGCCAGATGAACTGCCCGGACCCCTTTCAGATCCTGGCCGTCTGCGCCCTTCAGACCGAACGCATCCGCTTGGGGAATGCCGTCACTAATATGGTCTACCGTGACCCTACCGTGTTGGCTTGCTCTGCCGCCTCCCTCAATGAGATTTCCCGGGGAAGGGCAGTCCTTGGGTTGGGCACGGGCGACGGGCCGGTTTACAGCCTGGGACGAAGAGCCACGCCGGTAAGCAGATTTGAAGAGGGTCTCAGAACGATCCGCAATCTCGTGCAGGGAAAGGCGATCGCGGCGCCTCGAGGTGATGTGAAACTCCGCATCGGAGTCCTGCCGGTGCCTATTTATATATCGGCCGAAGGGCCGCGAACTCTTCGAGTTGCAGGAAAAGTGGCGGACGGCGTCATCTTGGGAAATGGCTTCGACCTGCGTGTTCTCCAGTGGGCGCGGGGACACATTCAACAGGGAGCCCAAGAAGCCGGACGGGCAGCGTCGAGCATTGATGTCATGGCAGCCGGGATGATTTGCGTCGACAAAAACGGCCGGCGAGCGCGCGACCTCGTACGGCGGCGACTCGCCAACCGAGCCCACCATAATTTCCGTTTTACGCTGGAGACTGTCCCGCCGGAGGAGCTACCCGGCGTAAAGAGGTTCATGGAGGCGTTTGATATAAGTAAACCCATCGAGGAGAGAGTGGACCCTAGCCTCGTTACTGATTATCTCGTTCACCGTTTCTCGATTGCCGGCACGCCCGAGGAATGTGTTGCGCGCGTTAAGGAGTTAGAGCAGGCAGGGGTGAACCGCGTTATGCTGACTCCGCCTAACGCCATCTACGACGAAGTCATGGAGGGCTGGGCGAAAGAAGTCATGCCCCATTTCAAGGAGACGAAATGCTGACACGTACTATTCAGAACAATCTTCCTTAGGTCGGCGGTCCCGGACCTGCCCTACCCAACGCTGGAGGGAATGAAAACTCTGACTGCGGAAATGGGCCGGACGCGCCCCGAGGTTCTAAAAGCAGACCCGGCGTCCTTTATCGACGCGAGTTTCGTCAAGGCGATCGAGGAAGAAGGTTTTATGAAGCGCCTTGGACAGAAATAATGCCGTATTGACTTATGGTATTGCAACCGGTAAATTCGTGCTATGGAAACGGCGAAGAAGATCACGGTTCAGATCCCCGAAACCCTTCTCAAAAAAGCCCAGAAGGCCACCGGTTTGGGCATTACCCCGACTATAAGGCAAGGTCTCCAGTTAGTAGCCGCCGGCAGAGCTTACGGTAAACTTCGCCAGCTCAAGGGTAAAGTTAGATTCTCGCTTGACTTGAAGGCCCTTCGGAAAGACCGTACATGATCGCGCTCGATACCAGCTCTCTGATTGAATATTTGTCCGGCGGAGAGGGCGCGGACGTGGATGCGGTAGAG
>MGRY01000125.1:16728-17095 GCA_001799045.1 Deltaproteobacteria bacterium RIFCSPLOWO2_02_56_12
TGGAACACAAACAGGCCGTTCTCCCACCTGTCGTCTTGTCCGAACTCCTGAGCGAGCCCACACTTTCCGCGGATGTCGCCGCCGTCCTGAAAGAATTGCCTCTTCTTTCCCTTCTCGATGGTTTTTGGGAAAGGGCCGGATACCTCCGCTCGAAAGTCATCCGCCGAGGGCAAAAGGCGCCGCTGGCCGATTCCCTCATCGCTCAGGTCTGCATCGATCACGGAGTTCCTTTGGTTAGCCGCGACGTCGATTTCCGCCATTTCGTTCGGCACGGCGGCCGGAGGCTTTTACCAAAGTAGCGCCTGTCATTTAGGCCTCTCCGGAGGTTGGCGCGCAGTCACGGAGACGGTTTGTGAGTTCCCGATGG
>MGRY01000126.1 GCA_001799045.1 Deltaproteobacteria bacterium RIFCSPLOWO2_02_56_12
TCATCTTCGTGCTTATCTCGCTGTTCCTGGGACGTAACATCGCCGGCGTCCTGATCGCGCTCGGACTCATCACCTGGGTGCGCTTCGCCCGCATCGCCAGAGGACAGATCCTCCAGGCAAAAGAACTCATCTATGTCGACGGGGCCAGAGCGATCGGCGCTTCCCATGCGAGGATCATTCTCCGCCATATCCTGCCCAATATCCTGGCGCCGATTTTGGTCACGCTCACCTTCAGCATCCCGTCGGCAATCCTGGCGGAATCTACCCTGAGCTTTATTGGGTTGGGGATCAACGACCCTTATAGCGAATGGGGAACGAGTTGGGGGACTCTGGCGCAAGACGGCTGGCGCGCCATGCGCACCTATCCGCATATCATCCTTTTCCCGGGGCTAGCGATCTTTCTCACGATCCTCGCCTTCAATTTCCTGGGCAATGGACTAAGGGATATCTTGGATCCGAAGGGGAGATAAGAGAGGGCAAAAAATTGTACCTACTTGGGCGACTTTTTCTTTGGTTCCTCTATAGGGTTCCACGCCTCAAAAATATTATCGCCGTCTTCAGGAAGGTCCGGCGAAACCTCCAGATGAATTTCGCTATTTTCGGACGTTACCGGCGCGACAGGGATCGTTGGATCTATAACAATGCCTTTCCCATTTACGATTTTGAACGGGTATTCCGTGAGTTCTACCGCTGTCGCTCTCATTTTTCGCACAAGAATGGTCCGCGTCAAACCTCTCTGTGTCTGGGTTAATTTCAGCATAATAACGCCGGCAGCCGGGTACTCCTCCCATTCTCCTATTTCACCGGTAGTGGCTGAAGGCAAAACCAGCAGATTGGTTGTGCCCAGGAGCTCCCGGAGGGAGCGGATCAGTGATCGAGCGTTGTCTCTCACACGCTTGCCTGATTCCCGGGACGGGACCAATGGCCCGACCGGATCGATCACAACGCGTGAGGCCCCTAATCGGCTCACATAACTGGCCAGATCAGCTACCGTTTTGGGTATATCCAACTCCTTGGTCAATCCATTAGGACTGCTGAAAAACGGAGCAGCATCCAGCATCAATAGCTGCTTTTCTGATAGATATTTCATCAGATCCCAGCCCAGTGAGGCTGCTTGTTCCACTATGTCACTTGGTTTATCATCCACTGAAACATAGACGGCCTTTTCCCCTTCCATAAGACCCTTTAGGATAAACGCAGTGGCAAAAATGGTTTTACCCGTGCCAGAATCACCCGCAATAAGATAAGACTTGCCTTTTGGCAAACCTCCTCCGATAAGAAGATCAAGTTGGGGGATCCCGGTTGAAACCCGCTTTTTTTCAGTTAAATCCTTGGAATCTGCTGCCAGCTCCTCTACTGGTAATACTTGAGAGTCGCTGACTTTCTCCACCACATGCATTGAGTGTACCTCCTGGAAGAGCTATTCTTCACAGTTAGCAAAGAATATGCCACGAACTGATAAAACCGCAACGCGTTGTTTTTCAAGAAGAATGTTTCCGTATGCTAAAATCAGCCCTATTCCATGGAATGACAAAAAGTGATTAAAAAGGACCCAAATTGCCCAAAAATGGGAATCGCTGCCATTTCGCGTATCATCCTTTCTTTAGGGCTGGTGCCTTTCTGACCATGCTTGCGTTCAATTTCTTGGGCAACGGCCTGAGAGATATTTTGGAGCTGAAACACTAGTCCTGTTATGCTAGACGTGGTAAATAGATGATGTATGTGATTCAATAATCTCCTATAGACCGGCAGGAAAGGAATCGCAATGGTACGAAAGATTCTCTATCTCACCAGCCTTGTTGGAGTGGGAATCCTTGGCCTTCAACTCGCTGCGTGGTGCTCGGAGATCGACACGGGGCGGGATCTCTATCTGAGGTATTGCGGCTCCTGCCACGGGAAGGATGGGAAGGGGGACGGTTTCGTCAGCCCCTTTCTCAAAATTGAGCTCCCGGATTTATCCCTGCTCAAGAAAAACAACAAGGGGGTCTTTCCTTTCTCCGGCGTCATGGCCTCCATCGATGGCAGCCGGGTAGTCCGAGGTCATGGGGATCCTGCGATGCCAGTTTGGGGGGAGGTTTTTCGAAAAGAGCTGGAGCCACAAAAATACCATGAGCTAACCTTTCTCCTGAAGGTTAAGATAATTGCTGAGTACATCTCTACCCTCCAGCGCTGATCTGGCTTAGCAGCTTAATGAGTATGTCAGCTTTGAAGTTGGGTTTTACGACCGGTTTTGTCAGTTATCTTGACTTTGCGCCGGAAATAAGTGTAATTTTAAGTTGAGGTCCAATAATCCAATCAGGACCCTTAGGAGAATGAGGAGGAGACATGGCGAAGACCTTCAAACAGCTCATGGATGAGGCGCGCAACGAGATCAAGGAGATCTCGGCGCAAGAGGCCGACGAGCTCCTTAAGAAAAATGGCAAATACCTGTTACTCGACGTGCGGGAAAAGGACGAGTACCGAGAGGGACACTTGGAAGGGGCTCTCTCTTTGCCCCGCGGTTTTCTTGAGATTAAAATCGAGTCTGCAGTTCCTGACAAATCGACCCCGATTCTTGCATACTGCGCCGGCGGAGTACGCTCGCTCCTGGCGGCTAATGCCCTAAAAGAAATGGGATATCAGGACGTTATTTCTATGTCCGGCGGTTACACTGCATGGAAGACGGCCGGATACAATTGGGTGCAGGATCACCAGTTTTCCCCTGAACAAGTAACCCGGTATAGTCGCCATTTCTTGCTCCCCGAGGTAGGCGAAGAGGGCCAAGCCAAGCTTCTACAGGCTAAGGTGCTGATGGTGGGAGCTGGTGGGTTGGGCTCGCCCTCGGCATATTACCTGGCGGCAGCCGGTGTAGGGACACTGGGGATTATCGACAACGACGTCGTCGATCTCTCCAACCTGCAACGGCAGATTCTCCATACCAACGATCGAATTGGCATGCCCAAAACGGAATCCGCCAAGCTCACTATTCAGGCGCTCAATCCAGATGTCCGAGTCATCCCATTCCAGCAAAAGCTCACTTCACAGAACATCATGGAGATTATAAAGGACTACGACATCGTAGTGGATGGGTGTGACAATTTTCCCACCCGCTATCTGGTCAATGATGCCTGCGTTTTAACGAAAAAGCCCAATGTCCACGGAAGTATCTTCCAGTTTGAGGGGCAGGCCTCGGTCTTCTACCCGGGGAAAGGCCCCTGCTACCGTTGCCTCTACCCGGAACCGCCTCCCGCCGACATGGCCCCGAGCTGTCAGGAGGCCGGGGTGCTGGGGGTTCTCCCTGGGCTCATCGGCGTGATTCAGGCCCTGGAAACTATCAAGCTGATACTGGGCAAGGGAGACACTCTGGTGGGACGGCTCCTCTGCTTCAACACTCTTACGATGGAGATTAACACGCTCAAGCTTATGGCGGATCCTGCCTGCCCTATGTGCGGGGAAAAACCTACGATTCACAACCTGGTCGATTACGAGGAGTTCTGTAGTCTCCGGGCCGCCCACGCGGCTTAATATAATCTCATCCAGGCAAAGCACATGGCGGCCAGAGCTACATCCCGACGGACTTTTTTAAGGTAGCGATCTCCCGGGGAGAGAGCGGACGCATTTCGCCCGGTCCAAGGAAACCGAGACCAATCGGCCCCAGGCGAACCCGCATCAGCTTCTCGACGAAATAGCCCAGCGCCTCGAACATCCGGCGTATTTCACGATTTCGTCCCTCACCGATCTCAACTTCGATCCAGGCATTCTTCTTTAGAACCTGCAGGACTCGAACTTTGGCAGGTGCGGTCATTCCATCCTCCAGCCTGATTCCCCTGCGCAAACGATCTAGCTCACTCTCCTTGGGACAGGCACTGATTTTAACCCGATAGGTTTTTTTAACCCCGTAGCGGGGATGCATCAGGCGCTGCGCCAGCTCACCATCATTGGTCAGAATAAGGAGGCCCGAGGAGTTGAAATCCAGCCTCCCAACGGGATAAAAACGCCCTCTCCTCCCTAAGGGCTCGAGCAAATCCCCCAAGTTGGGGCGTCCCTGAGGGTCACCCATTGTGGTGATTAATCCGGGGGGCTTATGAAATAAATAATAGAGTCGCGGAGTCCGCAAAATAAGTTTGCCATCAACCTTGATCTTGTCTTTGAGCGGATCGGCTTGAGAACCGAGCTTTTCGACTACTGCCCCGTTTACCGTGACCCGTCCTTCCAGGATCCACCTCTCTGCCTCTCTACGGGAGGCCAGACCGGCCCGGGCGATAATCTTCTGGAGACGCTCCATAAAACTAGCCGACAGTAAACAGAAAGCAGTAAGCAGTCTCGCCACTACCTATGATGCGTTCACTTTTCACTGCTGCCTGCTTACTGCTCACTGCTTTCCGGCGGGGATTCGGAGTCGGGAGAGGCGACCGTCATCTCCTCCATCTCTTTCAGGGTTGGGAGATTGGCAAGGTCTTTGAGATTGAACAGCTCTAAAAACTCGGTTGTCGTGCCATACAGAAAAGGCCTCCCTGGAACGTCCTTGCGGGCAACAATCCGCACCAGCCGCCGTTCCAAAAGAGTGGAGAGCACTCCATCCACGTCGACGCCTCGTATAGCCTCGATCTCGGCCCGGATAATCGGCTGCTTATAAGCGATGATAGCCAATGTCTCTAAAGTGGCGCGACTTATCCGTGCCGGCCGGCCCCGAAACAAGCTCTTGACCCAGTCCGCGTTCTCCTTCGGGGTTCTCATCTGATAGCCGCCCGCCACCTCAATCAGGCGAAAACCACGGCCGGCAGTCTCATATTCCGCCTGAAGCTCTTCGAGGACCGCAACAATTTCTTTTTTCTCGATCCCCCCGAGGACCTCGCTCAGGCGATGGACTGTCAGCGGAGTTTCCGCGGCAAAGAGCAGACTCTCGAGAACGGATCTCAGCCGATCATGCTCCACGGTCTTCTCCTTCGATCTCTTCTTTGACTATCCTGTCCTGGATGTCCCCTATGGCAGCTGCCAGCTCAATGACAACGGGCCCTATCCGCTCTTCCTGCCAGACCCTGATGGCACGGATCTTCACCAGCTCCAGCATGGCAAGAAAAGTTACCACGACCTCCAACCTGGACGTCGCGGTTTCGAACAGCGATTGAAAAATCACCTTCCCTCTGCGACGGAGCTCATCCAGCAGGAAGCTCATTTTCTCCCGCACCGAAATCGTATCCAGCGTAACTTCATGAATACTCTCCTCCGGAAACCGCTCCAAAACGTGGCGCAGGGCCGAGAGCAGGTCGAAAAGCGAGAGACTTTCGAACCCCACTGTCTCAGCTTCCTCCGGAGCTTCGGAACGGCGCACGAAAACATCGCGGCTGAGAAGCTCTCGCCGCTCCAACTCCTCCGCGGCTTCTTTGAATCGTTGATATTCCAGCAATCTGCGGATCAATTCCTCGCGCGGGTCCCCTTCTTCCTCTTCTTCATCCTCATCCTCCCCCGGCGGAAGGAGCATCCTGGACTTGATATGGATAAGAGTAGCAGCCATCACTAAAAACTCTCCCGCCACATCCAGATTCAAGCCCTGCATCAGCTCTAGCGTCGAAAGATACTGTTCCGTGATGGTCGCAATCGGGATATCGGTGATACTCAGCTCGTTCTTCTTGATCAGGTGAAGGAGAAGATCCAAAGGACCCTCGAATATCTCCAATTGTACGCGGGTTATCATCACTACTACGACGCGCTCAATTCACAATGCAAAGTGCAAACTGAAAAATGAAAAATTTGCATTCTGCAATTTGCAATTTAGATTTTGCATTGCCTCGCTGCTCACAGTCCCACCGCGCTTCTAACCTCGCCCATTGTCTCAGCGGCCTTCTCCTGCGCGACGCGGTTCCCGGCAGCCAGCGCGTCGTCAACGTCGGCGGGGCGCTTTTCATACGCCGCCCTCTTTTCGCGAAAAGGTTCCATCTCGGCAACGACGTGTTTGATCATTACCCTCTTGCAATCCAGACAGCCGATCCCCGCGCTGCGGCATCCCTGAGAGACCTCTTCTATCTCCTGGGGGGTGCAGTATATCTTGTGAAGCTGAAAAGCCGGACATTTCTCCGGCTCGCCGGGATCCTGCCGTCTGACCCGAGCCGGATCGGTCATCATCCGGCCCAGTTTCTGTTCGATCTCCTTAGGCAGATCCGAGAGAAAGACCGCATTATTATAACTCTTGCTCATCTTTCTCCCATCGAGGCCCGGAAACCTTTGCGTCTCCGTCAAAAGCACCTCCGGCTCGGGGAAAATCGGGCCATAAAACTGGTTGAAACGGCGCACGATCTCACGCGTAAGCTCCACATGAGGGGCCTGATCTACCCCCACCGGGACCTTGCGGGCCTTGTACATGATGATATCCGCCGCCTGCAGGACCGGGTATCCCAAGAATCCGTATGTGGAGAGATCCCGCCCCACTAACTCCCGGATCTGCTCCTTGTAGGTCGGGTTCCGCTCCAGCCAGGGCACCGGAGTAATCATCGAGAGAAGTAAATGAAGCTCCGCGTGTTCCTTGATGCTCGACTGGCGGAAGAGAACGCATTGTTTGGGATCCAGTCCCACGCTCAGCCAGTCCATCACCATCTCCCGCGCGCTTTGCTGGATTCCCTGTGGAGAGGAATAGTCGGTCGTCAGCGCGTGCCAATCCGCAATAAAGAAAAAACAGCGGTAGTCCTTCTGCAGTCGGAGCCAGTTCTTCAAGGCGCCGTGGAGATGGCCGAGATGGAGACGGCCTGTAGGACGGGCGCCGCTAACGACAGTTTCCATGAAGCCTCATTTCAAAGTATCCCGTCAAACAACCGGAGCAGAAAATAGACGGCCGGGCCCATGACTGCATCCATAGCGTGGCTCATGAGCAGGACCAGGATAATGAGAAAGCCGTACGGTTCCACCCGCGCCAAGGCTGAAGATTGGGGTTCCGGCAAAACTCCCACCAGTACCCTCCCCCCATCCAGCGGGGGGATCGGAAAGGCGTTGAACACCGCCAGGACCACGTTAATCACAACACTGTTTTTTGCCATCAAATAGACGGGGTTGAGAACAGCAAGTAAATAGGGTGCATAGCTACTATCGGGAGAGAACTCAAGCGCACGAAGGAACTTCAAAATCAGGACGCTCCCAAGCGCGAGCAGGATGTTGGTCAAAGGGCCGGCCAGGGCCACCCAGATCATGTCCCTTTTGGGATGATTCAGGTTGTAGAAGTTGACGGGCACCGGCTTGGCATAACCGAAGAGAAAGGGGGAACGGGCCACAATCAAAAGCAGCGGCAGGATGATCGTCCCGAAAAGATCGATATGGGAGATCGGATTGAGCGTCAATCGCCCCATGCGGGCAGCGGTCGGGTCGCCGAACCGATAGGCCACCCATCCATGAGCCACCTCGTGAAAGACAATGGCCGCCAGGACCGGCAGCGCCCAAATCGAGATCTGAATTATGGTCTCTTCGATCATGCCTTGCTCGCTCGCACTTCCTTATAGTGAAGATTATCAGTGTTTAAAAAATACGGTACTCAGTACGAAAACACAAGTGAAAAAGAAATAAACGATGCTATTTTTCAGAAGCTTTCTCCCTCGGATGATATTTGCGGTGAGCCTCCTTCAGGCGCGCGCTGTTTACGTGCGTGTAGATCTGAGTCGTGGAGATGTCGGCGTGGCCCAGCATGGATTGGACGGAACGGAGATCGGCGCCCCCTTCCAGGAGATGCGTGGCGAAAGAATGGCGCAAGGTATGCGGCGTCACCCTCTTCTCGATTCCTGCCGCTAATGCATAGCGGCGTATCAACTTCCAAAATCCTTGACGCGTGAGCGCCTTCCCCGAACGAGTTAGAAAAAGAAAATGACTCGCGCGCCCTTTTGAAAGCCCGGCCCTCACCTCTTTGAGATAACGCAGAAGCGCATCTTTGGCCCATCTCCCGAAAGGAACCATACGGACCTTCGATCCTTTCCCCTTAACGGTCAGGAAATCTCCCTCGAGGTTGACCAGATGTGTCTGCAGAGAGATCAGCTCTGAGACCCGGAGTCCGGTAGCGTAGAGAAGCTCAATCATTGCCCGATCCCGTAATCCCAAGGGCGTGTTGGGATCCGGCTGGTTCAACAAACTCTGAATCTCATCCCGCCCCAGGGTGTAAGGCAATTTCCTCGCCGTCCGTTGCAGATAGAAAGAGGGAACCGGGTTCTCCGCGATAATCCCTTCTTTCTCCAAAAAACGGTAGAACTGGCGCAAGGCCACGACGTTGCGCGCAATGGAGCGGACGTTCAGGCCGCGACCCCTTAGCCAGGCAAGGTAGCTACGCAAATGGACGGCCCGGCTCTCCTCCCAAGACTCAATGCCTCGCCCCTTTAAAAAATTCGCCAATCGGTTGAGGTCCCGGCTATAGGCCTCCAGGGTGTTTCGCGCGAGCCCCTTCTCAACGTTGAGCATATTGAGAAAGGAGTCGATACATATACTTAGGTTAAGCGACTCCTTCACCTGCCGATACCAGATTCCGATAGAGGGTTTGACGGATTGTCTCCAACCTTTGCGGGTCGCGAATTTTTCCGCCCTGTTCGTCGGCCACGTAAAAAACGTCCGCCACCTGATCGACATTGGTCGATATCTTGGCCAGGTGGATAGCGATCCCGAGTTGATGCATTCCGTAGGTGATCGCGAAGAGAACCCCAATGCGATCCTGGGTGTATACCTCAACAATGGTAAACTCATCCGAGGCCTCATTGTCGATGTGAATAACCGTGGGGACTTTGGGCGCCCGCTTCTTAAAGAGCGATGGGCGCCCGGACTCTTCCACTAAGCGGGCGACATCGATAGACCCGGCCAGGACCTGCTCCAGCAAGGCGCGCACCCTCGCCCACTTTTGGGGATCCATCACCACTTCGGGACGGCCCATATGAGAGACACGAAAGACATCCAAAATCAGGCCGTCCTTACGAGTAGTAATACGGGCGCTCAGAATGTCTAAACCCGTAGCGGCAAAAACGCCGGTAATAAGGGCAAAAAGCCCCGGTCGATCTCTGGCGCAAATCGCCATCTCGCTGTATTCCCTCTCCGCGAAATGGCTTACCGTACTGAGATAGGCCTGATCCGTGAAATTCTCCATCATCTCAAAATGGCCGGGAATCTGCTCCTCCGGGGTAGTGAGAAAATACCTTTCCGGCATGGACTGGAAGAAGGCGCGGACCCTCTCCGCGGGATATTTCCGCGCCAGCCGGCGGCGCACCCGCGCCTGAATCCGCCTAACCTTCGAACGGCGGTCCTCCCGCCGGACCCCACCTTTCTCCTGGGCCTCCAAAACCTTGAGGCTTTGTAGATAGAGGTCTTCCAACAAGGAGCCTCTCCAGTTATTCCAAACCTCCGGGCCTACCGCGCGCATATCCGCGTAGGTAAGCAGGTACAACATTTTGAGGTTGTTGACGCTGCCCATCGCCTTCGCAAAATCAATAACCAATTTTTCATCCTCTATATCGCGCCGGAAAGCCGTATGGTTAAGGATGAGGTGGGAGCGCACCAGAAATTCAAGCTGCTGAGTGTCATCGGCATTCAGCCTCATCCTGCGGGCGATCTTGCGCGCGATCCGCGCACCGAGCTCCGAATGGCCTCCTCCCAGTCCCTTCCCGATATCGTGAAATAAAAGACCCAGATAGAGGATCTCGATTTTTTCCATTTCCCGGGCCAGTTGGGTAAGTAGTGGCAAGACTTCTCTGAACTCTCCGGCCTTCAGACGCTCCAGCTCCCCGACCAATCGAAGCGAATGCTGGTCTACCGTGTAGATATGATAAAGATCGTGAAGCGACATGCAGAGAAGACGACCGAACTCGGGAATAAAGGCTCCTAAGACGCCTGCCCGATGCATTTCCAGCAGGGTCTCGTAGACCCGGTCCTCCCATCTGAGAATCCGGAGGAAGCAGGCGTTCGCAGCCGGAGAACGGCGAAAATGCTCGTCGATGAGGCTCAAATGCTGGCGCACCAGTTCACGGGTCTCGTGGCTGATCTCGGCGCCGCACCTCTGGCCATCGGCAAAAACAGTTATGAGGTTCTCCGGATTTGCGGCGAGAATCGCGGGATCGGAAATCCACAGCACACCCTTTGCGACCCGCACCCCTTCCCGGACCTCTCTGCCGACGAGGCGATCTCTGAGGTGGGATGGCTCAGAGGCGTCAGTCACCCGATGGATAATGAGCGAGGCGAGCCGGCTTACTTGAGAAGCCTGGAGGTAGTAACACCTCATGAAGTCCTCCACCCCTCTAACCTTTCCGTTGTCCTTAAAGCCGAGCGCCTGTGACACCTTCTCCTGCTCCTCGAAAGCCAACTGATCTTGCTGTTTCCCGGCGGAGAAGTGGAGCTCATTTCTGACCCGCCAGAGAAAATCCTGCGCAGCCTTTAGCTCGGATAGTTCTCTGGACTGGATCACCCCTAGAGGCACGAGGGCATCGAGCTCTTTTACCTTGTGTTTTACCTTGGCGATCCACAGTGCGGTATGGATATCCCGTAGTCCGCCTTCCCCCTCTTTGATATCCGGTTCCAGGAGATATACCGATCCGCCGTAGCGCTCGTGCCGGAGACGGCTCTCCGCTAACCTTTCGCGGATAAAGCGCTCCTCGTTTTTCCTGAGAAGATGTTCCTCCACCGCCTTTTCAAAATCACCATAAAGGGCAAGATCACCGCAGAGATACCGCGCATCCAGCAGGGAGGCCTTGACCTTCATGTCTTTGCCCGCCAGGCGGATAGATTCCGTGATGTTCCGCGTGGCATGTCCGACCTTAAGGCCGCCATCCCAGAGCGTATACAACAGCTTCTCCGCAACAGCCTCCACGTAGGGGGTCACTTTCCAACTATGGAGAAAGAGCAGATCGATATCCGAGAAGGGGTTCAACTCCCCGCGACCATACCCCCCTTGCGCGATCAGGGCGCAGCGGGGATTCAGACTGGGGTACCGACGACTATAGTCCTCACTGGCCACTGCAAATAAGTGGCGAATCAAGTGGTCCACAAGCATCGTGTAGGCGGATACTATCTCATGTCCGCCGCCGCCCGCACGATGACGCTCGAACAGAAGACTCCGAGCCCGCCGGAGGTAGACACGCGCCCCGCGGGCGAGGTCCGAATCAACCCGGCTTTCTTCCAGGAGAGAGCGGGAAAGTGTTGCGGCATCCATAGAGATTCTAGATTAAAGGTTTTTTACTACCTGGGTGGTCTCTTGATACTTTTTGATCCCATCAAACAGCGCGTCGACCAGGGCGTCCTGGTAGGCTGACCGGGTCAGCTCCCGCCCTTCCGTCTTGTTCGTTATGAAAAACATCTCGACCAGGACGCTGGGCATCCGCGCTCCGACGAGAACATAAAACAGCGCTTTTTTGATGCCAAGGTCCTTGACCGGACCATAGCGCTGCCCCATATGGGAAACAACAGAGGTATGGAGGCGATGGGCGAGAGAGATCGAGTCTTCGAGTTTTGAGTTCTGCGTCAGGTCGCTAAGGATAAACTGGAGATCCGAAATGCTCTTGCGCGAAGTGCCGTTCTCGCGCGCAGCCATCCGGACCGAGGCCTCGTCGCTGGTATTGTCCAGGTAGTAGGTCTCAATTCCTCTCGCGGCGGCGTTCTGGGCCGCATTCACGTGGAGGGAGATGAAGAGATCGGCATCTTCCGCATTGGCGATAGCCGTCCTATCCTCCAGCGGAATAAAAGAATCGTCTCGTCGGGTAAGGACGACCTCGATCCCCATCTCCGCTTTGAGCTTTTTGGCCAATTTTTTGGCAACGCTCAGGACAATTTCCTTTTCCGTCGCTCCCTTTACTCCGATCGCCCCCGGATCTTTTCCTCCGTGACCCGGATCCAAAACGATCCTGCGCAGACCCGGGAGCGGCGGTTTAACTGTTTTGCGCGGCGGTAATAAGTCCCTTTTCTTCTCCAACGCGGCGAATTGTTCTCTGTCCCTCTGCCCCTGGATATCGATCACCAGACGGTAGGGGTCGGGAAGGAGAAAGGCGTTATGCCCGTTCAGGCTGCTCATATCCAGGACCACACGCACGATATCCGGGTTGAACTGGGCCACGCGCACTTGTCTCAGCAGTCGGTCCTGAACCACGATCGGCTGCGCTCCATCCATGCCCAAGCGGGCTCCCAAGAGATCGACATAAATTCTTGGCGGCAATCCTTTCGACGGCTCTTCTTTCAAAACGTGAGTCTCAAAGCGGATTTCCGAGGAAAGATCCATAGTGATCCTGGTATAGCTCTGAGACGAGGTATAGCGGACTTGAGAGAGAAGGGCCTTGGCGGGCTGACCGTCGGACAGAGATGGCGGCGCTTTTTTCTCCTCTTCCGCCTCTTGCATAGCCTTCAGCCTTTTTTTAGCTTTTGCGGGCCAATCTCCGCGGGGAAATTTTTCGATCAGCGCCTGATATTGTTTTCGCGCCTCCGCGACATCTCCTTTTCCCTCTTCGTAACTCAACGCCAGGAAATAACGAGCCTCCTTGGCCAGAGGGCTATTGGGATATCGGGATAAGAGCGCCCGCCAATTTTTTATCGCCAGATCCAGCGCGCGCTCCTTCCGGTTGACCGAGTAAAGCTCCCGGTAGCTCTTGCCGGCATAGAAAAGCGCGCCATCCGCATAGGCGCTTCGGGGAAACTCTTGCGGGATTTTTTGAAAGCGCTCGGCCACGGCTTCCCAGCGGCGACTGTTTCCGGACGCGCTATTTCCCTTCCTCAAAAGGTCGTACTCCTTCTTGGCCGAGAGATAGAGATCCTTGTCGCGCTTGGCAGCCCAACCCGTGCTCGCTGCAAGGAGGAGACCCAAGGCCAGGATAAAGGCGGTCAAAAATCTGGTACGACAACGTGCCACTATTTTTCTTTCTTAGCCTCCTCCACCAGGGTGTGGAGCAGATTCAAGGCCTCAACAGGGGTGAGAAGCGATATGTCGACTTTCTTCAGTTCCTCGACCAGCTTATGATCCACGGGGCTAAAGAGCGGTATTTGCGACGGCTTTTCCTCCCGCTCGCCCCGCGCGAGTCTTGGTCGCCCCCTCTCGTCCAGCTCCCCCCCCTCCAGATTCCTGAGGATCTCCTTCGCCCTGCGCACGACTGGTGATGGAAGTCCGGCAAGTTGGGCGACGTGGATGCCGTAACTCCGACTCGCGGCGCCCTCCGCGAGCGTGCGTAGAAAGAGCACCTCGCCTTTCCATTCCTTAACGGCGAAGTTGAAGTTCTTTACCCGCTCATTGGTAAGGGCCAAATCGGTCAGCTCATGGTAATGAGTCGCAAAGAGGGTCCGGGGTCGGTGGGGCGCATCGTGCAGGTATTCGGCCACCGACCAGGCGATCGAGATGCCGTCGAAAGTGCTCGTCCCGCGACCAACCTCGTCCAGGAGAATCAGACTTCTACCGGTGGCATGCCGCAGGATATGAGCCGTCTCTTTCATCTCGACCATAAAGGTCGATTCGCCGCGCGCCAGGAAATCCGCTGCGCCAATCCGCGTAAAGACACGGTCTACCAGCCCTATGCGGGCCGCGCTCGCAGGGACATAGCTACCCATCTGAGCCAGAATGACGATCAGGGCCAGCTGACGCATGTAGGTGGACTTGCCCGCCATATTCGGCCCGGTCAGCATCACGATCTGTTGCGATTCGGGATCCAAATGGCAATCATTGGGAACAAAGGCGCCGCGGCCCAACGCGGCCTCGACCACCGGATGACGACCTTCACGGACGGAGATGACCAGGCTGGAATCGATCTCGGGACGGATGAAGTGGCGCGACTCGGCCGCTTCCGCGAGGGAGAGCAGCACATCCAGGGTGGCCAGCGCATGGCTCGTTTCCTTTATCTGCGCATAGAACGCAGCGATCTTCTCCCGGACCCCGGCAAAGAGCACAAGCTCAAGTTTCAAGATCTCCTCTTCAGAACTTAAAACTTTTGCCTCGTATTCCTTAAGCTCGGGAGTGATGTAGCGCTCTCCGTTAACGAGAGTCTGCTTGCGGATGTAGTCCGGAGGCACCGATCCCAGATTCGCCTTCGTTACCTCGATGTAATAGCCAAAGACTCGATTGTATCTAACCTTGAGAGAGTTGATTTCCGTCCGTTTTCGCTCGCTGCTCTCGAATCGAGCGATCCATTCCTTGGCGTTTTTCTTGATCGACCGTATTTCATCCAGCTCCGGATGATATCCGGGACGGATCACCCCTCCCTCTTTCAATGTAGGAGGGGGGTGATCCACCACAGCGCGCCCGACAAGTTCCACAACTTCAGGGAGCTCCCATATCCCCTCTCTGAGTGAGACGAGAATCTCCGCGCGCCAATCCCTGAGTCCCGCTTTGATAGCAGCCAGCGCGCAGAGGCTCTCTTTGACCGCCGCCAGATCCCTGGCATCCGCGCTGCCGGAGACAATCCTTCCGGCCAGCCGTTCCAGATCCTGCACGCCTTTGAGCCCGGTCCTGAGACCCTGACGCCCCTTATAATCCTCCACCAGCTCCTCTACCCCCTCGTGTCGCTGCCGGATATTCCTTTCGTCCAGGAGCGGGTAGAGGAGCCACTGGCGCAGCCTCCTGGCCCCCATGGGCGTCATGGTGTAGTCCAGGACACCCAGCAGCGAGCCTTTCCTATTTCCCTGGAAATCATGGAGCAGTTCCAGGTTGCGCCTGGTTGTTTCGTCCAGGACCAGATATTGCGAGATAGAGTAGGGTTGGAGATCCCTTAGGACCTTGAGGAGCTCCGGTAAATTTTCTTCGAGAAATGAAACGACCGCGGACGCCGCCCGAAGCCCTTGTTGCCACTCCGCGTCTTCGTCCCCCGGCCAGAGGCTGAGCGCCTTGAGACGCTCCGCAGCAGACTGAGAAAAACAAACGGAGGCCACCGGGCTCCAGTGAACATGCGGAAAATCACTTTGCAGCTTTTCCAAGAAGGGCCCCTCTTCCTCTGCCAAGATGATCTCACGAGGACGGACCCGGCCAATCTCATCCACCAGCGCGGCGTAATCCGCGACTTGCGTAAAGCGAAACTCTCCCGTCGTCACATCGGTGAGCGCGAGACCGTATGCTTCTTTTCCTCTGGAGACCGCCACGAGAAAATTATTGTCGCCGGCATCCAGGGCTCCCCCCTCGGTGATGGTCCCCGGGGTAATGACGCGGACCACCTCCCGCTGCACCACCCCACGCGCCGTCTTGGGATCCTCTACTTGCTCGCATATCGCCACTTTAAAGCCCGCGTCGAGAAGCTTGCTGATATAAGGCGCCGCCGCATGATAGGGCACGCCGCACAGCGGAACCGCCGAATCTTCGCTCCGATTGCGCGAGGTAAGCGTTATGTCCAGGACCCTGGAGGCCTTCTCCGCGTCGTCAAAAAACATCTCATAAAAATCTCCGAGGCGGAAAAAAAGAATGGCGTCCCGGTACCTCTCCTTGATCTGGAGGTACTGGCGGATCATGGGGGTGAGTCTGGTCGCCTCCATAATGGCTACGCAGAGGCCGTCCTTTTACCCTCAGTCTTGCGCTCTACTCCAGGCAGCCCTTTCCCGGCGATCCGGCGCACCTCTCCGTCAAGCTCGCGCACGAGGTTGCCGATTCCGAGGGAAAAAACGAATTGGCGGTCCATGACATCGAGGATTTTGTTTCGGTCGCTGGTAAGAACGAAGAGCTTTTCCCCATCGGTGAGATATTTAAGCGAATTCAGGGGCTGCACCGTTTCAGGGAAATAACGCTTGAGGTAATGAAGACAACGGCGGATCTTCTGCAGGCTCAGGCCGTAGTCCGTTAGATCTTTGACTACTTTCAGTTGAACCAGGTCGGAAAAAGAATAGAGCCGCTGGGTCCCCCGCCCCTCCGCCAGCTTCACCGACGGTCGAATAAAACCCCGCTCATCCCAGTACTGGATCTGCCTGAGGCTCACCCCGACGATCCGGCGCACCATCTTGCTGTTAAAGGCCTCCATCGCCACCTCCCAAATGAAAACAAGAATGTTCTCATTAAAATAACCGCTAGCGGGAAAGAATGCAAGGAAAAATGGGTTTTGCCAGGAGGAAATGTCCATCCCTGCTCGGGACCCGAGGTAGTGGTTCAATTTGGAAAAAAAGGAGAGGGAGTGTCATTCTGAGCCGAAGCAAAGCGGAGGCGAAGAATCTCGCTAACCCCCTGACACTCCGTCAGATTCTTCGGCCTGCGGCCTCAGAATGACAGTCTTGGATGTTTCGTTCAGAAGAGAACCGAACGAAACTGCACCATTACCGGACCCGACCTCACATTGACATAACAACTCATCACCGGGTAATCTCCCCCATAACGGCGATCCGGGGTTGGCGATAAGTATTCTGGAGGCAAATGGTTCACCTGAAAATAGGCATCGGGGTCTCGAGCATCGGTCGTTTTCTCCCTCTCGTCGGAAAGGCGGCGGGTCTTTTTGAAAAGAAAGGAATTTCCGTCGAGGTCGTGAATCGGCAGGATGAAGAGAGAGTGGTTGATGATATCGTCACGGGAGCGACTCCTCTAGGCACGCCAAACGCTCCCTCATTGGTGTTCTCACTTCTCAAGGGCAATGATCTGGTGATCGTCGGTGGGGTCCTCAACCGTCCGGCCTTTTATCTGGCCGCTAACGCGACAATTCGCGGGATCGCAGACCTCAAAGGGAAAAAGGTCGGGATCAATCAGCCGCGGCGCATGGCCGGTATGGTGATGCTGGCGTTGTTGAGAAGGTGGGGTTGGGATTTAAAGAGGGACCTTACGCTTGTCGATCTCGGTCTCAACGATAGAAGCGTGGAAGCGCTGAGAGCGGGACAGATTGATGCCGCTCTTTTGCCCCCGGAGAAGGCGTTTGTCGCAGAGGAGGAAGGCTTTACCCTTGTAGCTGATAGCCTGGATTTAGACTGCCACTGGGTCCCCCTTGCCACAACCCGGCAGTTTCTGGTCGGCAATATGGAGCTGGTCAAGAAAGTAGCCTCCATCTACGTGGAGAGCATCCGCCTCTTCAAGAGCGAACCGGAAGCGACTCGCAGGGAAATTGGACGTTGGCTTCCCGGCCTTGCCAAGATGCCGCGGGCTCTGGAGAAAAGCTATCAGTTATTCGCAGAGCGCTTCGAACCAACGCTGGCGCCGTCCCTGAGTTCCATCTGCTCCATCCTTGGCGAAGTCGCGCTCCAGGATCCCCGGGCGGGAGATATAAAGGCATCATCCCTGATCGAGGGTCTGATCTAAACCTCCATTACCTCTCACTACTTCCCGTACAAACTCTTGATGAAACCCGAATCCTCGAGCTCCTTCACAAAGCGTGTATCAATAAACTCGCCGGCATTGGCTTTGGCCGCTTCCGTGAACGTAAGAGCATGGGGGTCAGATCCTTCACTATAACATTGGGCTCAGTGGAATTATTGGTCGGTTCGCATATCGAGAAGCAAGTCAACTCTCTTTTCTAAATGTCAAAGGTAGAGAGGGTGTTGAAAAACCCTTTTAGCGGGTCATTTTGAGTGCCTGTCATTCTGAGCGCAGCGAAGAATCTCAAGGCTTTCAAAGAGATTCT
>MGRY01000127.1 GCA_001799045.1 Deltaproteobacteria bacterium RIFCSPLOWO2_02_56_12
GTATACCTCGCTTGCAGGCGGTTCATTTAAGGAAATCATTAAGGCCTTTGGGGCGAAGTATTCTGGCATCACGGTTGAGACCTATCGCGGTTCGAGCAAAGACATTATGGCGAAGGTTTTGGCCGAAACGCAGGCCAAGCGCTATCTGGTGGATTCCATCGAGAGCACCCCCCCTGTTCTCAAGGCGATGCGTGATAGCAAGCTGCTCACGCCTTTCAACGCCCCGTACCTTGGCAAATACCCGGAGCAGTCCAAAGAGAAAACCGGGAAAGGGCTTTTTTTCTGGGCAAGTGCCCGTGAGTCCTATATCGGTCTCGCCTATAACAAGAACTCCATTCCGTTCGCTGCCGTCCCCAAGAGCTACGAGGATCTTTTAAAGCCGGAGCTCAAGGGGAAACTTGGCTTTGCCACGAGTGATACCGGGACCCGAGTCATAGCCGCGCTGCTCAAGTTTAAGGGAGAGGATTTTATCAATAAGCTCAAGAAGCAGAATATCAGCCTGTTTGCGATATCCGGCCGTGCCCTGCTCGATGTGGTCATTTCCGGAGAGGTAGGCGCGTCGCCCACGATTTTTCGCAACCATGCCCTGGTCTCGATCGAGCAAGGCGCTCCGGTAGCGTGGGCGCCGATGGAGGTCGTTCCCACGAACGCCGGCGGAGCGGCCCTTGCCGCCTATGCCCCGCACCCGCATGCGGCGGTTTTGCTGACCGATTTTATTCTAGGTCCTGACGGCCAGAGGATACTTGAGGAGTTCGAATACGGCAGCGCCTCGAAAGACTATGGCTTCAAGCGCTGGTATCCAGAGGAAGGGCTTACGACGGAGCAGTACGAAAATGCGAGCACCAGATGGGATAAGCTGCTGCGCGAACTAGGACGTAAGTAACCTCCTTCTCCCCTCAAGCGGTCATGGATTCAACCCGCTGGTTGTTTGTTTTTGTCCTCCTGGCACTGGCTTATCTGGTTATTCCTCCCCTGTTTTTCATCCTGTACACCAGCTTTGTTGAGGAGCGGGGCGCGGCCGCTGGGACTTTTACTCTCGCACACTTCGCCAATATCGTTGGCTCCCTTTCCGAAGTGCGCACGCTGCTGTGGAATTCCCTCATTTTTTCGGTTGGCAGCGCCGGCTGCGCTCTGGGGGTCGGCACGCTCCTGGCCTGGCTCGCCGAACGCACCAACGCCCCTTTTCGGACGATGGCCTACGTTTCGGCCTATTTGTCGTTCGGCATACCCGGGATCGTTAAGGTCATCGGGTGGATACTTTTGTTCGGGCCAAAAGCCGGGATACTCAACGTGGCCGCAGCCGCGCTCACGGGTGTTTTTCCCATATTTAACTTGTTTTCCATGCCAGGCATGATCCTTATTGAAGGCCTGCTCTGGACCCCGGTGGTCTTCCTGCTAATGGCTACGCCGTTTCGCTCTATGGACCCATCCCTCGAAGATTCAGCGGCGGTTTTCGGCGGGAGCGGGTGGCAGGTCTTTAAACGGGTGACCCTGCCGCTCGCTCTGCCGAGCGTCCTGGCAGTATTGATCCTGACCTTTGTCCGTTCCCTGGAGGCGTTTGAGATCCCGGCATTGATTGGCATCCCGGCTGGCATCGATGTCCTGACCACACAGATTTACCTGCAGATCAGGGGGGGCTTCCTTCCCAAGTACGGCGAGGCGAGCGCCTACTCCATTCTCCTCATGGCACTCGTGGGCCTATCGCTGATTCCCTACTACCGGGTGACCCGGCATACCCACAAGTTCACGACCGTCACCGGCAAGGGCTTCCGGCCGCGGCGGATCGATCTGGCCTCTTGGCGCTGGCTGGGCGGGTTTCTCCTGCTCCTCCTGCCTCTAGTACAGGTACTCCCGCTAGGCGCGCTGATGTGGGCGTCGCTCTTGCCCTTCGCGAAACAACCGTCGGCCGAAGCCCTTGCGCTCCTCTCGCTGAGAAATTACTCCACCGCTTTCGCCGATAATACGATCGTCGGCTCCATTCTCAACAGCCTGATGGTCAGCTTGGCTGCTGCCACCGGGACGGTCCTGGCAACGTTTGTCGCCAGTTGGTTTGTGGTGCGGACCACCATTCGCAGCCGCTGGACACTCGATCAACTGGCCATGGTGCCGCTGGTCTTTCCCGGCATCGTCATGGGAGTTGCGGTCCTGAAGATGTACCTGGCGATACCGCTGCCGATCTACGGGACGATTTGGATTCTCGTTATCGCCTTCATGGCGCGCTATCTGCCCTACGGTATGCGTTTCAGCCACGCTGGATTGCTTGGGATACACCGTGAATTGGAGGAGAGCGCGGAAGTCTGCGGCGCTACCCGGGTGCAGGCAGCCCGCAACATCGTCATCCCTTTGATCTTGCCGGCCCTTTTTGCCGGCTGGATCTATATCTTTCTCGTTACCATCAGGGAGCTGTCGGTTGCGCTGCTGCTTTACAGCCCGGGCTCACAGGTGATCTCAGTGACCATCTGGGAGCTTTGGGAAAATGGTCATGTTGGCGAGCTGGCGGCGTTCAGTCTGGTCATTACCAGCGGGACCGTGCTCCTGGCGATTATTTTTCAACGACTGGCCCAGCGCTACAGTCTCCAGGTCTGAACGGTCTGTTGAAGGAGTTTTTGCTTGTCACCCGATAGACCCTTAGAATCCCTGTTCGAAGCCGATCGGATTGCGATTATTGGAGCCAGTGAGCGCAATCACTACGCGGCGACGATCTTTCGGAACCTGCAAAAACTGGGTTTCGACACATCCCAAATCGTTCCGGTCAATCCGAATCGCGCCGAGGTGTTCGGTCTTAAGGCCTATCCGAGCCTGCTCGATGTGCCGGGGAAAATTCCCCTGGCGGTTGTGGCGACCAACGCAAAAAGCGTTCTCTCGGTTGTGCGCCAGCTCGGGGAAAAAGGAGTCAGGGGGGCGATCGTTCTGGCGGATGGCTTCAGAGAGGCGGGCGAGGAGGGCAAGGCCTTGCAGGAGCAATTAGCTCAGGCCGCGCGCGAGATAGGGCTTCAGCTCGTGGGACCTAACTGTATGGGGCTCGTCTCGGTGCCTCGCAGGCTGGGGCTTTGGGCCGGCGAGCTTCCAGGGTCGCTACGGGCGGGCAACGTCGCCGGCGTTTTTCAGAGCAGCGGCATGCTCAATCTGTTTTTAGGCCTGGCCAGCAAACGCGGGGTGGGATTTCATATTGCGGTAAGCGGCGGCAACGAGGCAGTTCTCTCTGCTTCCGACTACCTGACATACGCTGCCGATTGTCCTGAGGTAAGTGTTATCGTGATGTTTATGGAAGCGGCGGCGGATCCGAAAAAATTGACCTTGGCCCTCGACCGCGCGCTGGCGAACGGGAAGAGCGTGGTTGTGTTACGCGCCGGGCGGACCGAACGCGCCAGAAGAAACGTAATCGCCCATACCGGGAACCTCGCAGGTTCTGCCGCCGCCTGGGAAGCCTTACTGGATCAGCACGGCGCGATCCTGGTAAACGATCTGGACGATCTTCTTGAAACCACAGTATTGTTTGCCTCAACTCCGGTTCGACCGGATCCCCACAAACGGGGCGTCGCGTTAGTCACTATCTCCGGTGGAGACTGCACGCTCCTGTGCGACATGAGCGAGCAGGAAGGGATCCCATTGCCCGAGTTGAGCCCTGAAACGCTCCAAACCATGGTGGAGAAGCTGGACAAGCCGACGCTGATCGGAAACCCGCTGGACGTAGAGAATCTCCAGCGGCAGAACGAAGAAGCCTTCAACCACTGTCTGGCGACTCTATTCCAAGAGCCGCGCGTAGACACCGTCGGAGTGCGGTTGAATCTGCCCAATGTCCCGTCGGATCTCCAGGTCACCATTTACGAAAGAATCGCTCGCTGGAGAGCCGAATCGGGCAAGCGTGTGGTCGTATTTTCAAGAGCATCGGAACCGCTCTCGGATGAGTGGTACGCTCTATTTCGCCGGCTCGATCTGCCATTTATCCAGGAGTATCGCAAGGGCCTTCGCGCCCTGGCGCGGCTGCGCCGGAGTGAGAGTGAGCGCGCTAGCGGTCGCTTCGCCGTGCCCGAGCGCACCGGCCTTCGCCCGACATCCCGGCTTGAAGGTTCGGGGGTCCTATCGTTTGCCGCCACGGCTAAGATATTGAACGACTATGGGATTCTGTTAGCGCCCTGGCTCATGGCCGGGTCGGCCGATGATGCCGCTCGGGCAGCGGAGACGCTAGGCTATCCGTGCGTTGTGAAGCTCTCATCCGTGGATGTGCCGCACAAAACCGAGTACGGCGCCCTCGCGCTCGGACTCAGCAATGGCGCGGAGGTGCGAGCTGCCTACGAGTTGATCATCGCGCAAGTCAGAGAGAAAAAACCGGATGCACAGATCGAAGGCGTGATCGTGCAACCCCAGCTCCGTGGAGTGGAATGCTTACTCGGTGTTTCCCGGGACCCACAACTCGGACCGGTCTTGGTCCTCGGCCTTGGGGGAGTCCTGGTTGAAGTGCTGAAAGACGTTGCGATCCGAATTCCACCCATCACTCCGGCAGAAGCTCGACGCGCCTTTGACAGCTTGCGGGGTCGGGCCATTCTTCATGGCGTTCGTGGAGCGCCACCGGCTGATGTCGATGGTCTGGCCGAGATGGCTTCAAGACTGTCATGGCTGGCACATGACCTGGGAGAAGAGGTTACGGAAATCGACTTAAACCCGGTATTGGCTCTACCAGCCGGCCGAGGGGCAATGGCCGTAGATGCCCTGATGGTTACCAGGGAACATCTTCGCTAAATCATTGGCATTTATGATTGGGCAGTAAATGCAGAAGGAGGCAGGATGAAGATCACCAAGGTCCGTGCGGTTACCCATGAAGTGCAAAATCTCATCACCGGATGGAAGATCTCTCTCGGAACTAAAGACAACCACGAATTGATTTTCGTGCGGATCGACACCGATGAAAAGATCTTTGGAGTGGGCGTTGCGAGTCCGGGAGCCATCTATATCAGTGGAGATACTGGAGTCCACCATCTTGAGCTGATCAACAACATCTTCGGGCCGGCTATCGTTGGAATGGATCCGTTCGAGCTCGAGGCAATCATCCGCAAGCTCGAATCACTGGCGCGAACGGCAGAAAGGGCGATGGCGGGAATCGATCTGGCCCTGCACGACCTTATGGGCAAGGCATTGGGTCTCCCGGCGAACAAGCTTTTTGGCGGTGCCGTTCGTGAGGGGGTGCGGGTGAATCGCCTCATGGGGATGTACCCGCCTCAGGAGATGGCGGAAAAATGCAAGGCAGTAGTGCAGAAGGGCTATACCGCCTTAAAACTCAAGGTCGGAACCACGCTCAAGGAAGATGTCGAGCGAGTGCAGAGGGTGCGTGAGGCCGTTGGGCCGGACGTGATGATCACGATCGACTTTAACCAGGCCTGCTCCGCCAAAGAAGCGATCCAGCGAATTCAAAAAATGGAACCTTATGATGTGGCGATTGTGGAGCAGCCGGTCAAGGCCGCCGATCTTAAGGGAATGGCCTTGGTGAGACAATCCGTCCAGCCGCGCGTTATGGCGGACGAGAGCGTCAATAACGCGGCAGAGGCGTTGCGCATCATCGAGAGCGGCGCGGCGGACGTCATCAGCTTAAAAATTCCCAAAATGGGGGGGATCTTTAAGGTGAGAAAGGTTGCGGCGGTGTGCGAGGCCGCCGGCGTCGAATATCTCGTCGGGACCGCGCCAGGCAGCCGCCTCCTGGATGCCGCCAATGTCCACCTGGCGGTGAGCCTCAGAAATCTCACGCTCCCATGCGAGATCGGAGAGTTCGAGCGCATGGCCAATGATCCCTGCAGCGGATTGGAGATAGTGGAGGGGATTTCCCGCCCGCCCCAGGCACCGGGTTTGGGGGTAGAGGTCGATCTCGTCAAGGTCGGCTTAGCCGGATAAAAATCACCCCGCTGGCCGGGTTTTGTATTGAGCCCGGAAAATAATTTTCTCTTGGAAAATCAGCGGGTTATATTCTTTATTCCCGTTTTCAATTAGTCTTTTTTGGATTTTTTGAAGCATTTCTAATTTCTCGCGTCTAACCACTACGAAAGGAGGTGATACTGTGAAAAAGATGCTAAAGCTAGTTGTTGTCGCCTTGGTTACATTGGCCTTTAGTGCAGTCAGCTTTGCGGCCCCAGCGACCCCAGCCACTCCGGCCACTCCGGCCAGCCCGGCAGTAGAGAAGTCGGAGAAGGTGGAGAAGAAGGCGGAGAAGAAGGTGGAGAAGAAGGTGGAGGCGAAGGAAAAGAAAGCCAGCAAAGCCAAAGCAAAGGCGAAGGCAAAGAAGGCAGACGAGAAAAAGGAAGAGAAGAAGGCTGAGAAAAAGGCTGAAACCAAGTAATTTTTGAAAAACTCACCTTTGGAGAGGGATAGTCTGAATAGATCTGCTATCCCTCTCTTCTTCTTTTTACGAATCAACCCGCTAGTATCTTTCCCGGCTTATTCCTTGCTTGATTTCACCCCCGATATTCTATAGACTTCCGTCCTGCTGGAGTGTGGTTCCTTTTTGTTAGATGAGACGAAAGGAGGGTGGAGATGGAGCTGCCGAAATGTCAGAAGTGTAACAATGGGATTTTGATCCCATTAGCGGATTATGGGCAGGATGGGGCTTCCGTGATTTTCAAGGCTTGGGCTTGTACGAACCCGGAGTGCGGCTTTTCCCTCAGGGTCGATAAAGGGGAGATCACCTACGGGAGGAAG
>MGRY01000128.1 GCA_001799045.1 Deltaproteobacteria bacterium RIFCSPLOWO2_02_56_12
GAGCAACGGATAATCCGGATGGGACCAGCCAAGCGCGCCGGAAAATCCGTCCAGCCAGCGCTCCCCACCCAGAAAGAGAAATCTCGCTCGCAGGTTCCATATCGCCCAGGCGTCCCAACCGCCGTGGGGCTTGGCTGCAGATAGGAAGGTGAAGCTAACAAGGGAGGAAATTAACAAGCCGTAAAAAAAAGCATGGAGCAGAGCGGAGCTCCCCCATCCAGAAGCGTGGCCGGGCTGCGTTTGCGACGGCGCGGCGAGTGTTTTTGTCGTCACGCGGTAGAGGAGCGCTACAGCCAAAGCTGCCAGAAGACCAAGCTCGGCCAGGATATAACCCGCTGAGGGATGGAACAGGATTGACCAAACAAACAACCCGCCGGAAGTAATTCCCAGGCCAAGACCCAGGGACAACCAAAAGCAGAGCCACGGGTAAAAACGAATGGTGTGGAGGTCGCCGCGGAGAAGACAGAACACGACCAAGCCAATCCCTGCGGCTAGCAGCAGCGAAAAAAGCAGCGTCATTTCCCTTCCCGGTGAAACAACAATATTCCGTTTCCGAAATCTTTAGTAACTACCATATTTCGTAGCGTGGCAGAAGCGACCGAAGCGGCGCCGCGAAAATTTCCGACGACCAAAGGTTGGTCTGAAGAATAGGCCACGACGAGCGGCGCCAGGGCATACTGAGTGAGATAATACTCGCCAAATCCTGGATCGAAGCGGATATCGTCGGCTTTTAGGTCGGAAATGTACCCAACGGTCCCGTGCCGAGGGAGGGCTTTCTTAACTCGTTCCAAACGACTCGCGTGCAGCGTGATTCGGTCTTTACCTAAACGCTCCGCATCGAAGGCGGTCGCTGTCTCAAACACCAATTTGAAGTTCGATAAGAGAGCGGAGAAAACGACCAAAACGACGGCCACCTTTGATAGGAACGGAATTCGATTCACAAGCCCAGTATAGCAAAGAGCGAGATAGGCGCACAGTTAGGAATTGTTGTCCTCGGAGGATATCTCGACTGCGCCGGTCCTCTCCGCATTGCGCTTGAGTCCGCGGCCGGTGGCCTCGAGCGTGCAGGAGACGATTAAAGCGCATCCGCTACTCATGCTTGGCCGCGGCCTTTTCCTCCTTGATGAGCTCGTGGATGAGCCTTGGGACGGCCCCGCAGCTGACACACCTGGGCGATTGCGGCCTGGTGCCGTCAGGATATCTCATAAACCGGAGGTAAAAGGGCTTCTCGGTGCCGACGTAATCATCATAGTAAAAGGCGATTTTGCCGCATTCGCTACATTGAAGGTATTTCGCCATTAAAAGCTCCTTCTCTATTGATCAACTCTCAAAGGTGCCGATAACTTTTTGCTGGCCGTCGTGCTCCTGGTAGGGCTGTTCCCGGTAGAGGCCGAGCGCCTCCATCACCGGGGTATCCTGGATCGAGAAGAGGATGGCTTCTTCTTTGCCTTCGTTCGCGTGTTCATGCCAGGCCCAGGGAGGGACGACAAAAAAATCGCCGCGCTCCCAATCGAAGCGCGTCCCGTTAATGACCGAGTAGCCACGGCCCTCAAACACGTGATAGACGGCGCTGTTGACCTGCCGGTGGGCCTGGGTATGGATGCCAGGTCTAATCATCTGAATGTAACAGCCGATTGTCGGCAGGACCGGACCGCCGGTATGGGGGTTTAAGTACTGGAAACAGACATCGTCAAAGGGGCTCGCCGCGCCCTCACCGATCTTTTTGAGTGCCTGATAGGTGGGTTCCCATTTGTAGTTGAGAAGAGGGGGGTACCTACCTTCCGGCTTTTCCCACGTTGGCTTGAGATGCGGACCACTGAATTTTCGCTCCGAATCATTGATCTGAGCAACCGGATGCGCGTGTGTTGGGTAAGGCTCGAAAAAGACGGCGTCAAGATCGCCGACTAAGGGCAAATCCAGGCCGTCCATCCAGATCATGGGTTGGTCCGATTCGCAGCCGTGGTCATGCCAGCTCCAGTTGGGTGTCAATACCAGATCGCCGCGGCTCATCATGCATTTATCGCCGTTCACGTTGGTATAGCTGCGGTCTCCTTCGATAATGAAGCGGATTGCCGCAGCAGTGTGCCGGTGGCACGGAGCGATTTCTCCCGGCTTTACGATCTGGACTGCCGCCCATAGGGTATGGGTGGCAGCGTATTTACCCCCCAAACCGGGATTTATCAATCCCAGGACTCGCCTCTCTCCGCCCCGCTCAATAGGCACGAGATCGCCTGCGCGGTTGGCCATTCGGCGAAGGTCCGACCATTTCCAGAGATAGGGAAGAACTTTGGTTTGAGGCTCGGCGGGGAGGAGCTGAGCGGTTACCTTCCAGAGGGGGATCAAATGCCGCTGGTCCGCTTCCTGGTAGAAGTCGTTGAGTTCTCTCTCGGTATCTGGTGCGCTCTTGCTCATAATGACCTCACTAGAAATAAGGAGCCAAAAAATAGCATAATTTCCTTGCAAGAGCCAACCAACCCTTCTAGAATCAACTAAAGATGGCTCTATGACCAAAAGCTGATATTCTTTTAAAGAGGAGGAGAAACGATGGCTATAAGACTCTTTCAGTCACTGACTTCGATGTTTTGCGAGAAGGTGAGGATCGTTCTCGCATTGAAGCAAGTTCCTTATGAGGTGGTGGATGTGAAGAAGGATGAGCGCAAGTCCTTGATCGAATTTACCGGCCAGCGAAAAGTGCCGGTGATGGACTACCATGGCCAGCGCATTATTGATTCCACCTTTATTTCCGCTTTTTTAGAGGAGAAGTATCCTCAAAACACCATCTATCCCAAGGAGGCGTCCGACAAAGGGCTTTGCCTGATGTTGGAGGACTGGGCCGATGAGGTTCTAATCGGCGCCATTCACTTGATGCGCCGGGCAGAGACACCGGAGGCTCATCAGGCGGCGGAGAAAGAGCTGGGGATACATCTTCGGAGCCTGGATCTCTTGTTTACCGGAAAGAACTTCATTTTTGAGCGGATGACACTTGCCGACATTGCCATCTTCACCCAGCTCCATTATCTTTACACAGTAGTTAAATATGAGATCCCGCCGAACCACAAAAATCTGCACACGTGGTTGGACCTGATGCGACGTACTCTGAAGCTACCCTCGCTCTATGATGTGGCGGCGTGAAGGACCCCGGAGGTGATGTCGGATGAAAAAAGATGTGGTGATCCCTCGATTGGGATCGAGCGATGAGAGCAATGAGGTTAAGATCCTACGCTGGCTGAAGCGCAAGGGAGAAAGCGTTCAAAAAGGAGAACCTCTTCTGGAGGTCGAGACGGACAAAGTCAATGTGGAAATCGAAGCGCCTGATAGCGGGCTATTGAGTGAGGTCCGGGTCAAAGAGGGCGACGTTGCCGCTTTTAACTCCGTGGTGGCGGTTATCGAGGGGAAAGATTAACCTAGGCCCGATTTCGCTTAAGACCTTTCTCATCTTTCTCCTCATTTCCATTTTCTTTCCTGTTCCGGTTGTCTTAGCAGGCGAGGGTGCAGCGGTTTATCGAGAGCAGCACTGGGCCGTAACGGCAGAAAAATTTGAGCTCGCCTTGGAGAGGCTACGTGTTGGAAAAAAGACGAGAATCCAGTCTCCCATAGTCCTCGTCCATGGCCTCTTCGTCAACAGCCTTTTTTTTAATCTCGATGAAGAACAGAGCCTGGCGCGGTATCTGGCCAAAGAAGGGTTTGACGTGTGGAACCTCTCCTTGCGGGGTACGGGCCGGAGTCTTGGCCCTCTGAAGGGTGGCGCTAAGAGCTGGACCCTGGATGATATAATCGAGAAGGACATCTCGGCAGTCATCCGCTACGTTCAAAAAGAGAGCAGAAACTCCCAAGTCATTTGGGTTGGATATGAGATGGGCGGTCTTCTTGCCTATGGCTACCTCGAGAAGAAGGCCAGCCCCGGGCTGGCCGCTTTGGTGACTATCGGGGCCCCGGTCACTTTTAACCATCCCCAGCAGGAGCCGATGAAGCGACTCCTTAAGCTAGAGGAGAGTCCCGCCCTGAAGAAGATATTCCTCTACTTGAACAGTCCTTTTCTCGGCAGTTACCTTATCCCACTGATTCCAAAGATGGAGGAGTTTTTTTACAACCGGGAGAATATCGAGGAGGAAATTAAGGAAAAATTTTTGGCCAATGCCCTTGCTGAGATCAATCCCGGAATTCTGGATCACCTGCTGCGGATCATTCAGCGAGGCGAGTTTGTTTCCGCTGAGGGAAATTTCAGCTATCGGAAAAATCTTGCCAAGATCCAACTGCCTCTTCTGCTGATCGGGGGGGAAAAGGATCAGGTGGCGCCGCCGGAGGCGATACGGACCGTGTACAGGGCCGTGGGCTCAACGGATCGTACGCTGAGGATCTTGGGCCCGCGCTCTAAAAATTCGGCGGCCTACGGGCATATTGATTTGATCCTGGGCAAAAAGGCCAAGGAGGAGGTCTTTTCTGTGATATCACGATGGCTGAAGCAGAGAGACGGACGAGAGTAATGGCGCAGGATCAATTCTCTACTCTGCTCTATCGTACCTCCGTTTGCGGCTCTTTATTGGGCGCGACCGCTACCCTCTATTTTCTTGGTGGCATAAGCGGCTATATAGGCAACCCCTTTCTCAATGCCGCCGCCGGCGCGGCGGTTCTCCTGGCGGCGCTATATTTTCTGTACGTTTTTCTTGTCTACCTGCCTGACAAAAGTTTGCTCGGGTCGCTTCTCTGGCTGCTGATTCTGCTGGTTCTAGGCGCGGAAATTGTCCTGGGATTCCTTCCCCCGACGGCGCGCGATGAGTTGACCCACCATTTGGCCATTCCCAGACTCTACGTTAAGGCGGGCCGGATCCTTGAGGTTCCCTTCGCTCTCTACTCCTATTATCCCATGCTCCTGGACATGCTCTACATGCCGTGGGTTCGATGGGGATGGGATTCCATGCCGAAGCTAATTCACGGTCTTTACGGTTTTCTGACGGCCCTCCTGCTCTACGCTTACCTCGCCAGGCGGCTGAGTCCGATCTACGGTCTTCTAGGTTTTTTCCTCTTTATCTTTACGCCCGCCATCCTGCGCCTGAGTACGTGGGCCTATGTGGATCTAGGAGTCACATTTTATTCCACGGCTTCTTTGCTTTGTCTCCTGCGGTGGGTCGAGGCCAGGGAAATTCGCAATTCGCAATCCTCAATCCGCGATTTTCATTCTCGGTGGTTGATGCTCGCAGGACTGTCGGCCGGTTTTGCGCTGGCCACCAAACCCAACGGGATGTTGGTCTTCTTGCTGCTCTTCTTTGTCCTGGCCTTTCTCATGGCGCGCCGGGTTCATGGGGATGGGGTTGGGAAGGTCACGAGCCAAGTTCTTTTATTCGTTTTCTTGGCTTTGGTGTCTCTGAGCCCTTGGTTATTAAAAAATCTAGC
>MGRY01000129.1 GCA_001799045.1 Deltaproteobacteria bacterium RIFCSPLOWO2_02_56_12
ATATCGCGATGATTTTGCAGCTTGCATTTTTCAATTTTCATTTGCTCTAATCCATCGTTTGCACGTAACGGGTAGATAGCTTATAAATTAAAGCGATACTAATACGAGGTAAAAGAGTGGAATTCCAACGCATCAAGAGGCTCCCGCCGTATGTCTTCAACATCATCAATGACTTGAAGCAGGAGGCGCGAAGGAGAGGGGAAGACATCGTCGATTTCGGCATGGGCAACCCGGATCAACCGACGCCGCCGCACATTGTCGCCAAGCTCGTCGAGGCAGTGGAAAAAGGTCATAACCACCGCTATTCGGCTTCCAGAGGTATCTACAAACTGAGACTTGCGATCGCGGACTGGTATCGGAGGCGCTTTCAGGTTGAGATCGATCCCGACATGGAGGCCATAGTCACGATCGGGGCAAAAGAGGGATTGAGTCATCTGGTCTGGGCCATCGTGGATCCCGGCGACGTGGTCTTTTGTCCAAGCCCAACCTATCCGATCCATCAGTACTCCGTGGTTCTTGCGGGCGGAGACCTCCGTAGCATCCCCATGCGATCAAGCGAAGAATTCCTCCTTCATTTAGAAGAAGCGATCAAGCAGACATGGCCCAAGCCGAAGCTCTTGATCATCAGCTTTCCCCATAACCCGACGACAGAGGTTGTGGAATTGGAATTCTTTGAGCGCGTTGTTCGCTTCGCGCAGGAACATGAGCTCCTGGTCATCCACGATTTGGCCTATGCGGACATCACCTTCGACGGCTACCAGCCGCCGAGCTTCCTTCAGGTCCCCGGCGCCAAGGAAATCGGCATCGAATTCTTCTCTCTTTCCAAAAGCTATAACATGCCGGGATGGCGGGTAGGCTTTGCCGTTGGCAACAGAGAAATGATCCATGCCTTAGCCAGGATCAAGAGCTACCTGGATTACGGGATTTTCCAGCCGGTGCAGATCGCCGCCATTCACGCCTTGAACGGTCCTCAGGACTGCGTGGCAACGATCCGGGAAACTTACCGCAGCCGCCGGGACGCCCTCATAGAGGGCCTGGACCGGGTTGGCTGGAAGATCAATAAGCCCAAAGGCACCATGTTCGTCTGGGCGGAGATCCCCGAGCCGTGCAAGGCGATGGGTTCCGTCGAGTTTTCGAAATTTCTCCTGAAGGAAGCAAAAGTGGCGGTCTCTCCTGGAATCGGGTTTGGGCAGTACGGGGATGAATTTGTCCGCTTTGCCCTGATCGAGAACGAGCACCGTACACGCCAGGCCGTGCGGACCATTCGCAGGGCGCTGGGAAAATCGCCCGACTAAAATGAAGCGCGGAATCAATATAGCCATCCTTGGCCGCGGAACCGTAGCCCAGGGCGTAATAAAATTACTAAAGAGAAATCGGAGGCTTATAGAGAAAAAAGTAGGCGCTACTTTATCTCTAGCCAGGGTTCTCGCGAGAGGTACGCGCAAGCAAAAGGATATCCAACTGCCCGCGCGGTTGCTTACGGATGTGCCTGACGAGATTCTCAGCAACCCCGATATTGATATTATTGTGGAGCTGATTGGCGGCTACGAACCGGCGCGCAGCTACATCCTCAAAGCCATGGAGGCGGGGAAGGATATTGTAACTGCCAATAAGGCGCTGCTTGCGGTTCATGGTGAGGAGATTTTTGCCCGGGCACAGAAGCATGGGATCGATATCGGATTTGAGGCGAGCGTCGGGGGTGGAATCCCGATCATCAGGACCTTGAAAGAAGGGCTGGCCGGCGACCGAAACCGGGCTCTTTATGCGATCCTTAACGGCACCTGCAACTATATCCTCACGACCATGGAAGAGAGCGGGGAGGATTTCCACAAGGCGCTGGCATCTGCGCAACAGCTAGGCTATGCCGAGGCCGACCCGAGCTTTGACATCAACGGCATAGACGCGGCCCATAAGCTGGCCATCTTGGTCCTGTTGGCATTTGGAACACGGGTAAGGCTCAAGGATATTTACACCGAAGGGATTCGCCACATCAGTCGTATGGATATAACCTATGCCAGGGAGTTAGGTTATAAAATCAAACTTTTAGCCATCGCCAGGCATGACAATGGCAAGATTGAAGCGCGTGTCCATCCAGCGCTGGTCCCTCTGCACCATCCCCTGGCCTCCGTGCGCGGCCCTTATAATGCCGTCTTCATTGATGGCGAGGCATTGGGATCTACCATGTATCTGGGGCAGGGAGCGGGGATGATGCCTACAGCAACCGCGGTTCTGGCCGACATCATCGAAATCGCCCGCAACCGCCTCCATGGAAAAAGCTTGCGCATTCCCCCTCTCGGATACCCGATAGACAGCCTGGGTCGCCTTCCGGTGAGAAGCATCGATGATTTGAAGAGCGATTATTATCTCCGTTTTATGGTCTTGGATAGACCTGGGGTGCTGGCTCAAATTGCCGGCATCCTTGGCTCCTCCGGAATCAGCATCGCCTCGGTTATCCAAAAAGAGGATCGGGATGGTAATACCGTTCCTGTTGTCATGCATACCAATGCGGCTCGGGAAAAGGACCTCAAGCAGGCCCTTGCCCGGATCAACCGTCTTAAAGTAGTAAAGGCGAAGAGCGTATACATACGCGTCGTCGATTTCGCCACGCCGTGATGAAAATAAAAACTCGAAAATTCACCAGGCCTAAAATGCCCTCAGCAAATATCCCCATCTGGCCGGGGGTGATCCGATACTACTGGGATCTCCTTCCGGTTAAAAAACAGGAAAGCATCGTTACCCTGCATGAGGGCAATACGCCTCTGCTGCGCTGCCGCAATCTGGAGCGAAAAATCAATCCGGCTATCCGCCTCTACCTGAAACTGGAGGGATTGAACCCGACCTGCTCATTCAAGGACAGAGGGATGACTGTAGCTATCAGCAAGGCCGTAGAAGAGGGGAGCCGGGCGGTCATCTGCGCATCGACCGGGAACACATCCGCCTCTGCCGCTGCCTACGCCGCCAGGGCCGGGCTCCGGGCATACGTCGTGGTGCCGCAGGGGAATATCTCTTTGGGGAAGTTGAGCCAGGCCATGATTCACGGCGCCAAGGTTATCGAGGTTGAGGGGAACTTCGACACCGCCCTTCAACTGGTGATGGAAGTGACGAGACGTTTCGCCATAACCCTGGTTAATTCCCTTAACCCATTCCGGATAGAAGGGCAAAAGACTGCCGCCTTCGAGATTTGCGACCTCTTGGGCGACGCGCCGGACTACCATTTTCTCCCTGTCGGGAATGCCGGGAACATCACGGCCTACTGGAAAGGATACAAGGAATACGTGGAGATCGGCCGGCTATCGTCTCTGCCAAAGATGATGGGTTTTCAGGCCGCCGGCGCCGCTCCTATTGTTCTTGGAAGAGTGGTGGAACATCCCGAGACCATCGCCTCGGCTATCAGGATCGGCAATCCAGCCAGTTGGCAGGGGGCACTGGCGGCGCGGGACGAATCCAAAGGGGTCATCGAAGCAATCAGCGACGATGAAATTCTTACTGCTTATAAACTCCTGGCGGACTGCGAAGGAGTGCTCTCTGAGCCGGCCTCTGCCGCCTCAGTCGCCGGGGTCATCAAGAAGCAGAAAGAGGGACTCTTCCGCAAGGGAGATGTCGTGGTCTGCACGTTGACCGGTCATGGTCTCAAGGATCCCGACATAGCCATTCGCCACTCGCCTAAACCGTTCCGTATCGCCCCCGACTTGAAGCTGCTCGAGGATTTCTTCCAGAGCGAAGAAGGGCGATCGTCCGACAAGCTCACGACGGTGAGGAAACTCGAACCGTGAAATACGTTATCCTGCAGGGGGACGGAATGGCAGACTATCCCCTGGATAGTCTGGGCGGCAAGACGCCGTTGGAGGCGGCGGCAACGCCGCATATGGATTGGCTCGCCGCGCACGGGATCTTAGGCCTTGCCTATACCATTCCCGAGGGTTTTCCTCCTGGAAGCGACGTGGGGAACATGAGCATCATGGGCTACGACCCGGCTCGCTATCATACCGGCCGCTCCCCCCTTGAGGCCGCGAGCATGGGAGTATCCCTGGGACCTGAAGACATCGCTTTTCGCTGTAATCTGGTCACGCTGAAGCAGGAAGAGAACGGCGCCGTGATGGAAGATTTTACTGCCGGCCATATTACCAGCGAAGAGGGATCCGAGATCATCCGGGACTTAAACCGCCAGCTGGGAGGAAACGGAGTGGAGTTTTATCCCGGGGTGAGCTATCGCCACCTGATGGTTTGGCGCGGCGGAGAGGAAGAGATGGCAACCACCCCGCCCCATGACATCACGGATCAAAAAATCGATCCTTACCTTCCGTGCGGGAAGGGCTCGGAGAAGCTCCGTGCCTTGATGGGCGCTTCGGAAACTCTTCTTACGCGCCATCCGGTTAACCGGCTGAGAGAGCTTGCGGGAAAGAAAAGCGCGACCTCGATCTGGCTCTGGGGTCAGGGCAGGGCGCCGACACTGCCTTCGCTCAAGGAGCGCTTCGGCATCGAGGGTGGAGTCATCTCGGCGGTGGACATCATCAACGGCCTCGGCGTTTATGCCGGCCTCGATCGCATCCGTGTTCCCGGGATTACCGGCTTCTTCGACACCAACTATCGGGGCAAAGGGGAATATGGGCTGCGCGCCCTGGAGGAAAAAGATTTCATTTTTATCCACGTGGAGGCCCCGGATGAGGCGGGCCATATGGGAGACGTGGAAGAAAAGATCCGGGCCATCGAGAACTTCGATGAGAAGGTGGTTGGGACTCTGCTTCAGGGGATGGGGCGATGGGATGAGTGGCGGCTTCTCTTGCTCCCCGATCACCCCACGCCGATCGCATTAAAGACCCACTCTCCCGATCCCGTGCCCTTCGTTCTTTATTCCTCGAGCGACAGAGGAGAAAAAAAGGGAGGCGCTTACAACGAGAGGGACGCAAAAGCATCAGGGGTCGTTGTCAGAAAGGCTTTTAAGCTGATTGAGGCGCTTATAGAAGGGAGAAAACCGTGGACCGAAACCTAGCTTTGGAAGTTGTCCGTGTTACCGAGGCGGCCGCTCTATCTTGCGCCCGCCTGATGGGCAGAGGGGACGAAAAGGCCGCCGATCAGGCCGCTGTGGATGCGATGCGCCAGGCATTCAACGGGCTCGCGATCGACGGCACCGTGGTCATAGGAGAAGGGGAGAGGGACGAGGCGCCCATGCTCTATATCGGCGAAAAAGTAGGCACCGGTCATGGTCCTGAAGTTGATATCGCCCTCGACCCGCTGGAGGGAACCACGATCTGCGCTAATGGAGGCGCCAACGCCTTAGCTGTCATCGCCATAGCGGAACGGGGGAATTTCCTCCATTGTCCGGACACATATATGGAGAAGATTGCGGTGGGACCGGCGGGCAAGGGGGCGGTTGATCTCGATAAAAGCCCTACGGAGAATCTCAAGGCCCTTGCGGAAGCGAAGGGACAGCGGGTGGAAGATTTAACCGT
>MGRY01000130.1:0-153 GCA_001799045.1 Deltaproteobacteria bacterium RIFCSPLOWO2_02_56_12
CGCCTGCGCAACCGACTCGTACGGTTTGTTGTAGTATTGCGCGAGAAAGGCGTGCCCCTCTTTCGTGGCCTCTTCTCCGCCGGCGGCAAGCGTGAAGTAAAATCCTGGTTCGATTGCTTCGGGTCTGCGCCCTGCTTGAACGGCATACTCGCT
>MGRY01000130.1:171-6033 GCA_001799045.1 Deltaproteobacteria bacterium RIFCSPLOWO2_02_56_12
ACGATAAACCTCCGGGCTTGTGATATTGTTGAGCCAGCCGTCTCCCATCCGCCCTACCCGTCGCAGGCCGGGCTCGACATTATTAGAAGCGAGCCAGATCGGCACGCCCCCCGGTTGAATCGGCTTCGGCTCCAGGGTGACATGCTCAAAACTGGTGAACGCACCGGCGTGCGAGACATCATTTTCGCGCCATAATCGCCGCATCACCTGAACCAGTTCTTCGCTCCTCTTGATGCGTTTGCTGGCCGAGAGGCCCAACACCTCAAACTCATGCTCCTGGACCGGGTCGTTGGGCCTGCTGTAACCGATGCCGAGGTCCACACGCCCGGCTGTCAGCCAATCCAGGCTCGCAACCGTGTAGGCAAGCAGGATGGGATTTCTAAGAACGGCCAGAAAAACTGCCGTTCCCAACCGAACTCGGGTAGTTCGGGCGCCAACGGCGGCAAGAGTCGTGAGCGCTTCGAGCCGCGGTTTGGCAATAACGCTATCACCAACCCAAACGGAGTGAAATCCAAGAGCCTCGGCTCGCTCCGCCAGATCGTAAATGCTGGCGGGATCGGACCGACCTGAAAGGACCACCTCACGGGTTGGCAGCAGGATCCCGAACTTGATGTTTGAATTCCTCCGCGTAGCGCTCATGGCTTTTTTTCTCTCGCCCCTCGAAGCAAGCGCGAAACGTCATATTCCATGACAGTCTCGCCTCGCTGGGTGCGGACCGACTGACGGAAGAGGACAATCCCTCCCCCGCGGGACTTGACCTCCTTGCAACGGAGAACCTCGATCTCCACCTGGATCGTATCTCCCACCTTCACCGGCGCGAAAAGCTGCATCCGCTCCAGCCCGACAAACGCCATTCCCGTGCCATGGATGATGCCGGTCTGGACCGTCAATCCTTCGGCCATGCTGAAGGTGAGGCTCCCGGGGGCGATCCGTTCACCGAAAAGGCTCTCGTCGCGAATATACTCCGCGTCGATGAAGAGCGGTTCGAAGAGACCCACCAGGCAGACAAACTGCATGACGTCAGATTCGGTCACTGTCCGCCGGCCTGTGGTAAAACGATCGCCCGGGTGGAAACCTTCAAAGGTTATGCCTTGCTGCATTTTCGCTCCTGTGACCCGATCATATAACTCCTTTGCTTTTCAAGTCATCTATCGCACTATCATCCAACCTGAGCCAGCTTCGCAAACCCTCTGCCGTATGCTGCCCGAGAAGCGGAGGCGCAAGCCGAATAGAGGCCGGCGTACCGGAAAACTTCACTGGCAGACCAGCCATGCGGATGGTCCCCGCTGTGGGATGAGGGACTTCAACCACCATCTCCCGCGCTATGACCTGCGGGGCAAGAAAGACCTGATCGATGGTCTGAACCGGGGCGCAAGGGACCCCGGCGTCGATCAAGAGAGTCATCCAGGCGGCGGTGTCGCGCTGCAGGAAAATCTCCGTGAGAATATCGATAAGCTCTCCTCTGTGCTCCACCCGCTGGGGGTTCCGAGCGAACCGCGGATCATCGGCCAACCCGGGCATCCCGATGGCCTGGCAGAGACGGCGCCAGATCCCTTCACTGGCCACACCGATAACCAAATAGCCGTCCCGGCTCTTAAAGCTCTGGTAGGGGACGATATTCGGGTGGGCATTTCCCCACCGGCCCGGAACGACGCCGCCGACGAGATAATTACTTCCGGCATTGATTAAACAAGCGACTTCAGCCTCCAGCAGCGACGTCTCAAGCTTCTGGCCGGCCCCCGTGCGCTCGCGCGCGAAGAGCGCTGCAAGAATTGCCTTGCCGAGCATCAGGCCCGCGACAATATCAACGATGGCAACCCCTACCTTCGTAGGCTCGCCATCGGGCATCCCGGTGACGCTCATCAGACCGCCCCAGGCCTGGATGATGAGATCGTAACCCGGCCAATCTTTCATCGGCCCGTCGGCGCCAAATCCGGAAAGCGACGCATAAATCAGGCGCGGATTGACCGCGCGCAACTCTCTTTCACCTAAACCCAGCCGCTCCATGGTTCCAGGGCGAAAGTTCTCGACGAGAACATCCGCGCCCTCGGCCAGCCGACGCAGTAACCCAACGGCTTGATTGGATTTTAGATCGAGCGCGACGCTTTTCTTATTGCGGTTGATGCAGAGAAAGTAAGCGCTCTCACCCCCGACAAAGGGCGGGCCCCAAGCGCGCGTGTCGTCACCGACCTCGGGCTGCTCTATCTTGACCACCTCGGCGCCCAGGTCGCCGAGAAACATCGTGCAGTAAGGGCCGGCCAATACCCGCGTCAGATCCAGGACTTTAACCCCCGCTAGCGGCCCATCTTGGCGCTCGCTCATTTGAATTCCTGCCCTCTTGCCTTGAGGATCCCCTGAAGCGTCTCCACCCCAAGCCAAAGCCCCGGCATCCCGCCGGGAATCGCCGCTACCTCCATCGCCTCGAGCACCTCTCTGGGCGTTGCCCCCAGGCTGAGCGCCCTCTCTGTGTGGACCCGGACTCCTCTCGGGCGGAGCATCGCGCAGGTGATCCCCACCATGATAAGCTCTTTGGTCTTCCGCGCCAGCGCGCCTTCGCGACCGAAGGTAGCATCTACATAAATCCCCTTTAGCTTCGCGAAGTATTCCGGGTCGAGCTCCGCGATGATCTCATAGGCATCGTTGTCCGCGCCAAGCGAAGCCTTTTTAAAAGCCTCCAAGGCATCCGTTTTCATAGAATACTCCTTTCAATCCTTTCTACTTTTCTGACTGATGACCACATCCACCACCGCGGGACCGGATTCTTGCAGGGCCCTCTCCAGCGCCGGTTCAATCTCATCCGGCCGCTCCACCCTCTGGCCGAAGATGCCGAAGCACTGAGCCAATCTGGCAAAGTTGAGCTCAGGACCAACCAGATCAGCGCCGAGCTGGGCCGCCAGCCTGATCCTCTCCTCTGACCCCTTGAACTGATTCTTTACCGCCATGTAAGCGCGGTTGTTGAACACGATCACCAGCAGAGGGACGCGGTATTTGGCTAACGTCCACAAACCCTGGATGCCGAACATTGCGCTGCCATCGCCCAGACAGGCAACCACGCGGCGATTGGGAGAAGCAAGCTGCGCCCCTATGGCGGCCCCTAAACCCCACCCCAGATATCCGCCCGAAGAATTGGAAAAATAGGCCCGTCCGGGCGTGAAGCTGAATTTTGACATGATGATATCTTTGCTTGTCGGGCTTTCATTAACGATCAGCGCATCGCGTCCCAGGAGCTTGTCCATCGCGCTGACCAAACGCGCGGGATGGATCGGGGTCGCATCCCACCCATCGCGCACCCTGGCTTCCAACTCAACCTGCGTCTGTTCCTTGGCTTTCTTGAGACAATCGCGCCGCTCCGCCTGACGGCTCCCGTCGGATCTGCCCAGGCAAGCGGGAAGGATCTCGACAAGCGAGCTCAGGGCGCTTTTGGCGTCCGCGATGATGCCCAGGTCCACGGGAAAGACCTTGCCGATTTCCCCGGGATCTTCTTCAATATGGACACAGCAGGTCTCCGGCTTGATCGCCGGCTCAGAGAGGTAGCGATATTCCCGGATCAGGCGACAGCCGACGGCAAAAATCAGATCCGGCTCTCCCCACACAGGGAGTTTGAAGCTTACCTGACGCTCCGGAATCTGAAAGCTATAAGGGTGGCTCGTAGGAAAGCTGAGAAAGGAGTAGCGCGGCTCCATGACCACGGGCGCCACCACCATCTCCGCCAGCCGGATAAGCTCTTCTGTGGCGCCGGCTGTCGCCACGCCGCTCCCCGCCACAATCAAAGGCCTCCTGGCATCCGCCAGCAGCGAGGCCGCCTCCTTAATCCCCTCGGGATAGCCCGCAATGCGGGGAAGGATGCGGGAGCGCTTGGCCTTCGCCGTCTCCCCCACGACCGGTTCCGCAAGAAGATTGCTCGGCAAGGAGAGATAGACCGGACCCTTCGGCGGAGTTGAAGCCACCTTGAAGGCCCGGTTCAATGCCTCGACGATTCGATCCGACCTATGAACCTCCCAGCTCCACTTGGTAAACTGGCGCGTCAGCTCTACCAGGTCGCGCCCCTCCGTATGAGAATCGCGCCCCATAATCCGCGTATCCACGTGGGTGGAGGTGACGATCACAGGGGACCTGTCCCGGTAAGCGTCGTAGAGCGCGCCGATGGAGTTCGCTGTTCCTGGAAGCGTGCTAACCTGTGCCAGGGAAGGGCGACCGGTGACGCGCGCATGACCGTCGGCCATGGAGACCACGCAGGTCTCATGGAGGGCGAGAATAAAACGGACCCTTTCCTGCTCGGCAATAGTCCCGATGAACTCCTGGCCGCTCGTCCCCGGCAACCCGAAAACGTACTCGATCCCGTGCGCCGCAGCCACCTCCAGATAAGCCTGCGCGGCGGTTCGTTCCTTGCTTCCCGACTCAGCCATTTCAGGCACTCTCCTCTCTTGCTATCGAAGCTCCGTTCTCGGTAAATGACGTGACCTTATCAGAAAGAAACGAAACGATCTAGTTTCGCTCAGGATTATGTTTTCAACCCTATACGGCGCAAACCATAACTTTGCTGAGCAGGGTATCTAGTCATTAGCCTGCCTGTGCGCCACTGTTGGCTAAAATTTAAAAGTGAACCGTTTAAGAATTAAAAGTGAACTCCCTTCAAATCGATCGTTTTAAGCTGTTGGACATCGAGCAAGTGTTCGTTGTGCCAGAAGCGGAGTTCCGTAAGGCCGTTGGGCATAGGATACAAGCGGACATTGAGAGTGTCGCCGGGGTTGGCACGGTTGACGGGAAGGAGGCGGTTGTTCAGAGAAACGCGGCGGTAAGCATCGACCGTGCGATCCAACCTGAGGCAGAAGATGTCCTTGACGGACTTGTAAGGCGGTTTGATTTGGAACTCTCGGAAGAGGGACTGTTTTTCTTTCAGCGCTCTTTGGAAACGGAAGAAGGGGACCTCCAAGGTGGTGGAATGGACTTGGCGGAAGTTATAGCGCTCAATTTCCCGGCGCAGGAAGGTTCTGGCCTGGCGGATGTCGGTCGTGTTGGCGCGCACGCAGGTGCGCACGAGGTGGTCTTGGAGCCACTGATAGGGGCGCTCAATCTTGCCCTTGGCCTGGGGGGAGAGGGCATAGATGACCTTGACACCGCAGTCGGCCAAGACCTGTTTCCATTGGGGATCGACCTCATCGGTGACCTTGTGGTGATCGCGCCAGATGGAATCGCGGCCTTGGACAAAGCGGAAGATGGAGTGGGAATCGACGTAATAGGAAAAAGGCAGCCCGTATTTCAAAAAGACCGACTGAAGAGCCGCGATATGGGCCCAGGAGGTTTGGCTTTTTAACAGTTCCGCATAGAGGATGAGACGGCTAAAGTCATCGAGGGAGGTGATGAGCCACCATTTTTCGCCGGCTGCGGGGGCCCATAGGTGCCAAGAGGCGTCGTGCTGGATGAGTTGGCCGGTGTAATGGGTGAGGACTTCACGGTCGTGGGCGGATCTCTTCGGTTTCCTAAGGCTAAAGCCGTGCTTTCTGGCGCGGTTGATGATGGTGGGCAGGGAGATTTTCTGGCCGTAATCGGTTTCGAGTCGGGTTTTGACGTAGCTGTAGTTGTAGGAGCGGATGGGCACGTCCTTGTCCTGGATTAATCGTTTTTCGATGGTGAGTTCCTTAAGGATGTTCTTTTCGATAGCTGGGGCAATGGAGCGGGTCTTGGTTTGACGGCGGTATTGGACCGAGAACAGCGCCGGATCGGCCTGATAGGATTTGAGCAGGGCGAAGAACCGGGTTTTCCCGACCCCGAGGATCTGTTGGATGTAGGGTCTTTCGATTTCGTTGTTCAGATAACGCTGGAGCATTTCTTTGATCTGACTGTCCGTGAACTTTTTATGCA
>MGRY01000131.1:0-6453 GCA_001799045.1 Deltaproteobacteria bacterium RIFCSPLOWO2_02_56_12
GAATCCAAGGCATACCGGCGATCATGTCCAGGGCGGTCCTTGACATGATGAATGAGACTTCGCGGCTTATTAAGGATCTTGAGAACCCATTCAGCCATACAGTTGTTTGTTTGCTCCTGACCCGCGCTGATATTGTAAATCTCACCAGGAACTCCTCGCTCAAGAACTTGAAGTAAGGCTTGAACATGATCTTCGACATGGATCCAATCACGAATGTTTTGACCATCGCCGTAAAGCGGTAGGAGCTGATCGTTTAGAGCATTCGTAATAAACAGCGGCAGAAATTTCTCGGGAAATTGGTAAGGGCCGTAGTTGTTACCGCTCCTGGTAATCATGACAGCAAGGTCGTAACTGGAATGATAAGCCCGGGCGAGGAGATCTGCAGCTGCCTTGCTTGCGGCATACGGGCTATTGGGCTCTAGAGGACTCTGCTCCGTAAAAGCGGGGCTTGTTGGACCAAGGGAGCCGTAAACCTCATCCGTAGATACTTGCAGAAATCGCCCTACTCCGTGTCGACTGGCCGCCTCCAATAAAACCCGTGTCCCCTCGACATTGGTCCTTAAAAAAGGGGCGCCGTCTAAGAGACTCCGATCCACATGCGTCTCAGCAGCCAAGTTTACCACCACATCAACTTTTTTAGACTCAAACAGCGCGTTGATAGCCCGCGCGTCGGTGATATCGGCCTTAACGAATCTATAACCGGAAGAAGTTTGTCCCGCCTCAATATCGGCAACATTCTCTAGATTCCCTGCATAAGTCAGAGAATCTACATTGATCACCCGCCAATCAGGTCGTTCTCGCGCAACCAAGCGGATGAAGTGACTGCCAATAAACCCGCAGCCACCGGTAATTAAAAGGGTCTTAGAGTTCGTTGAGTCCATTGGGTTCGTAGAGTCCACTCAGTCTATAACTCTATAGGGTCTATAGAGTCCGTTCAGTCAACTACCCTCGGCGTTTCTCCCGTTTGTCAGCCGCAAGAAGATAGGTAATCAAACCGCTGATCAGCTTCGCTGCTTTCTCCGCCTGTTCATACAAGGCCTCAAAGTCGGTCTGACTGATATACTCCTGGTCAAGCGCAACATAGAGCAGACTTTGCACCTCGGCGCAGGACCCTTTCGCAATAAACAGATACTGTGTAAACTCACGGTCGGATCGGCGAGAGAAGCCTTCGGCCACGTTCGACATAACGGAAACAGCAGCCGCGGCTATCTGATCACGAAAACGATAATCCCGCTTCAAGCTCTCGGCAGTTCTGATTGCCCGGTAAATTTGGGATACCAGCGCCCTGGCTTCCTTCCACGCCTGGAGGTCTTCAAACCGTTCGATCTTCATGCACGAACCGACACAACGGACTCAAGAGACTCTACAAACATTCAGTCTATCCGAAACGGCGTGTTAGGGTCCGCCTCGTGCCTGATCTCATCCACAAGTTCTTTGCGACAATTTCCAGCATACAATTTGTTCGGGTAATTAATGACCCATCCGGGTTTTTTACCAACGTTGCGGTAAGCATGAACAATCCCTTCAGGGACTACAACCACACAAGGATTCTCTTCCCCTACTAAGACCTCATGCCGAACCCAATAACTAGAGGACTTGGGCCGGTTATCCCACAGCACAATCCTAAAAGTAGAGGGACCAACAAAACAGAAAAAGTCGGTTTGATCCACGTGCTCATGGGGACCACGTGTTACCCCTGGTAGAGTCTCGGAAACGTAGCTCATTACCGGCATGATCCGCTGATCGATCTCATCAGCCCTAAAGAGCTCCATCAGCCAGCCCCGATCGTCTCGGTGCTTCTTGAGGGGACGGACCTGGACCCCCTGAATAACACCCTCCTCAAAGGGCTGAATGTTTTTCTCTTTTAGGTTGCTCACGAAAACGTTTAAAGCTCCACTACGCTATCGTCCCCGACCGTAAGCCGATAGGCATGATGGTTTCCATTACCTTGAACGATAAAGGAGCCTTTACCGATAAGGCTATCTTCAAGACGGTCTATGTGTTCAATGACCGCATTCTCCAGCACCACGGAATGCTCCACAACGGCGGACCGAATCTGACAACCGTTCCCGATCGACGTAAAAGGACCGATAAACGACCCTTCTATATGGACATTCTCGCCAATGACCACCGGCCCTCGCACCGTACTGTTGATAATGTGGCTGCCTTTGCCCAGGTCCACTCGGCCATTCACTTGGCTCGTCGCATCCACCTTACCCTTGATCTTGCGACGGGTCCAACCATCCAGTACGGCGGTGTTGGCCGTTAAAAGATCGTCCTTCTTTCCCGTATCGAGCCACCACTCTTCCAGGCGATGACTCACCACCTTGTTGTCGTGGTCCAGCAACCATTGGATCGCGTCTGTAATTTCGAGCTCCCCGCGCAACGAGGGCCGAATTTTAGTAACGGCTTCGTGAATCTTCGCGGAAAAAAAGTAGATGCCCACAAGAGCAAGGTTGGAAACAGGCGCCTTGGGCTTTTCGACAAGCCGTATGACGCGGCCCTGCTTATCGATCTCGGCGATCCCGAAATTGGTAGGCGCATCTACCTCCTTAAGCAGGATAGAGGCATCTGCTTTCGACTGCTCGAAATCTCTCCGAAATTTCGCAATGCCCGAGCCGATAAGGTTATCGCCAAGATACATAATGAAAGGGTTCATCCCTAAATAGGGTCTTGCAATTTTGACCGCATGGGCAAGTCCAAGCGGCTCCTCTTGAAGAATATAATCCACCTTTAGACCCCAATCTCTCCCATCCCCCACTGCATGTTTAATTTCCTTACCGGTCTCTGGCGAGATAATGATCCCCACGTCTTTAATTCCCGCTTCAGACAAATTTTCAAGGACATAGAAGAGAATAGGCCGGTTGGCCACAGGAACAAGCTGTTTTGCTCCGGTGTAGGTGATTGGCCTCAACCGGCGCCCTCTGCCTCCGCTCAAGACTAAACCCTTTAACGCTGACGACTGAGTGACCATTTTTTGTTTTTTCCCAGGCTTCTCTCAAATCTGCGGGCAGGCTTCCGCCATCCCCGCATATCCTGTTCTAATCAGGATGCAGGCCCCTCTTTGGAACTCTGCAAAAAGAGGCGTCACTCATTGGCGAGGCTGCCTTAAAAACCCAGGCAACCTCTTTTTCTCAACCGTCTGCTAATTTCAATTTGTCAACCGGTTGACTGCCGACAAATATTTCCGTTCTGGTCAGACCCGCGCAATCATCTCGCTGGAAAGAACCAAGCGGGTTTGCCGCCCGAGAAGCTCGAGTAGAATCGCCACCCGGTCACTCCCCGCCATCTCCCGTTCAAAGATCGCTCCCAGCCCGGCAAATGGCCCCTCTCTAACGAGCACTGGCTCACCAGCCTGATATGGACGCAGCCTGAGCTCAGCCACCCCGCCAGGACAGCGATCCCGAATATCCTGGACAACGTCTTCTCCTACCTCAGCGATCCGATTGCCGAATTTCACAAAATCTTTCACCCCCGGTGCATAGCGGACAGCCTTTCCGGATAGGAGGAGATCCAGGCGGCAAAAAAGGTATCCGGGGAAAAGCGGTGACAACACCCACTGGTATCTGCTCCCAACGCGCCGCCGACACCGCAGCCAAGGAAGAAACACCTCTAAACCCAAATCTCCGATCCGCCTTTCTACCACGGTCTCTTTCCTCAGCTTCGCGCGGATCACATACCAGCGAAGCCCCGCTTCGACTTCAAGCAACCGAGTTTCCATTGAAAAATTCTCTCTCAAGAGGAGAATATTCCCTAGCCGTCTCCGACTCCGAAAATGAAAACGTGTTGTTTTCCAATAAGCTTTTTACCTTTTTAGAAAAGTCCTCTCGCTTCAATAACTGTTCCACCTTACCAATACCAAGAGCCACAGCAGGGGCTTTAACGCCGAGAAGCTGCCCTATCGAACGCAACGGAAGGCTCGTCTGCTTTCTGATTAGGTACATGGCCACATGCCTTGCCAGACCCCTCTTCCTACTTTCCCGCAGATCCCCCATCTCATTGGGAGTCAAAGAGAGACTCAGATTAACTTCACGTAAAATTCTCTCCGCCACCTTCAGAGAATCATCCTCTCTCCTACTCATCTGCGCACTCTGGCCCCCAACGTCAACTTTCTCTGCAAAAGAAGGATAATTCTCCAGATGTCGAGTGTCTCGCCGTCCGCTTTCCCCGAGATCCTCGCTTTCCACAAACTCCCGATATCGCTTCTGCTGTTCTTTCAGGGTCTCACCAAAGCGAACCAAGACCGGTTCTGTATCGACGAGATCGGAGGGCTTGATCCCAAGATAAATGCGATAGCTGCTCCAAGGATAATCTCTCTTTTTATTGGTGTTTAACCCCGAGGGGAAAGAGCTTTGGTGAATATGGCGCGTGACCTCAGGAAGGTATCTTCCGTTTTCAATCAAATAGCTTTTGTAGCGCCCCTCAAAGAGGGTCCCCCGCCTTTTATGTCGGCGATTGAAATAGGAGGTATAGCTTGTCCCCAAGCACTGCATCACCTTACTTACATTCCCTTTGGGAGTCTCTATAAGGAGATGAACTTGACGGTTTATCAACAAATAACAATAAATCCTGAACCCGAATTGTTCTCGGTAACGACTCAGGAGATCGAGATAATGCCGTCTGTCTTGCGTATCCCGGAACAAGGGCTGTCGGTTGTTCGCCCGAACCACCAGATGATAAAGAGCACCATCGAATTGGACTCTCAATGCGCGAGCCATAAGGAAATCCTCCTTCCCTGTTAGGAAATTGCCTTAGGCAGACTGGACATAACTATATATCCAATACCCTCATAAGCGTCAAGTGAAAAATTAAAGGTCCGACCCCATATATTGAAATGCCGGCTGTTTGAACATGGAAAAGGCCGAAGTCTGGAAAGACGCCACCGCGAACAATGAATTTTCTGAACCGGGTATCAAACCCTTCTATTGACCTCGTTATTCGTTACTTGTTATTAGTTATTCGATTAACGACTCTACGAGTTAACGAGTAACACCGTGTCTTTACCAGACGACATCAAACGGATCCAGGCTTGCATCGATAACCGGCTGGACCGCAAGGCTATAGGGAGAAAAAAAATTGCCGGCATTATCGGCGACGCGCCGTCACATTATGCCAAGAGCCCTTCCTTATGGAATGCGGCGTTTCGCGACCTCAAGATGAAAGCCATCTACCTTCCCTTCGATGTGCATCTTTCTCGGCTGCCTGAGATGGTGAGCGTATTGAGACAATCCGATCAGGTAATGGGGGTAAATGTCACCGTCCCGTACAAAGTCAAAATCATGGAGTTTCTAGACAAGCTCGACGAAAAGGCCGGGCAGATCGGGGCGGTAAATACCATCGTCCGGACCGAGGACGGAGAACTGGTGGGTTACAACACGGACGGGAAAGGTTTTTTGAACAGCATCGTCACACCCCAGCCGGGGCAAAAGAAACCTTTCGTAAAGTCTCTGAATGGTACCGATGTATTGATCATCGGCGCCGGAGGCTCCGCTCGGGCCGTTGCCTTTCATCTGACCGAAGTTTTGGGAAAAGGACGACTCCTCATCGCCAACCGGACGCCTGAAGGCGCCTGCTCCTTAGCCCAGGATATTCGAAGAATCTTCGGCAACGTCCAAGCCATCACCGAAGAAGAGATCCCCGAATATGCACCCAAGGTGGGGTTGATTATCAACTGCTCCACCAAGGGTCAAGGGGGAATTCGCAAGAGCGCGGACGGGAAGATCACTGCTCTTGAACCTTACTCCGCACTGGCTCCCGCCAACCCCGCCGTTATTGCCGAATCGGAAGGCGGCGGGCCGCAGTTTTACCGCGACTGTTTGGGCGCTTCGCTTGGTGACATCGAAATTAACAACCGCATCTCCTTTCAGACCGCCCTCGCCGTCCCGCTCAACGTTGGTTTCTGCGACTTGATCTATTTCCCCGCCGAGACGGCATTCCTGCGTCACGGCCGCCTGAGCGGCCACCGCACGCTCAACGGTAAAGGAATGAACGTGGCCCAGGCTGTGGAGGCGTTCTTCCACCACGTTTGCAGGGAATATCTGAAAAAGCTGGGCAAATACAACCCGAGGACGCACAAACGCATCTTCGAAGTCATGCATGCGGTCTGGTAGGAATATGGGTTATTCAAGAGGCAAACAAAGGACGGACTCTGAGGGTTTGCCATAAGCCCAACGCTACGAAAATCAAACTGAACCACTGCGCCTCTGTCATACCCCAGCCGATGGCCGGATTGACGCGCCAGAATTCCACTATAAAGCGAGCCAGTCCCGACAGGACCAAATAAAGCCAGAACATCGTTCCGTCCTGATGCTCCTTTTTCCTGAGCGCCCAGAGGATGCCGAAAACGATGACGGATTCGATGAACTCATAAATCGGCGTAGGATGGACTCTCGTCCCCGGCGGATAAGGCATGCCGGTATAAGGATGAACCCAGCCAATGATGGCCCTGGTATA
>MGRY01000131.1:6465-6617 GCA_001799045.1 Deltaproteobacteria bacterium RIFCSPLOWO2_02_56_12
GGAGACATTGGTAACTGTCCCCCAGTCCCCATCTCCGGCGACGTGACAACCGATCCTACCTATTCCATAAGCTATGGCCAAAGCGGGAGCAGAGATATCAGCGGCCTTAAGCCAGGGAATGCCTTTGCGCCTGACTACCCAAGTGACGGCCA
>MGRY01000131.1:6654-33845 GCA_001799045.1 Deltaproteobacteria bacterium RIFCSPLOWO2_02_56_12
CGCGCCGCTGAAAATAAAGTCCCAAGGAGAGCGGACAAAGCTTTCCCACTCCTCAAACAGAAAAAGAACCCTGGCCCCAAGCAGACCGCCGATAGCAGCGGCAAAGATGAGGGTCGAGGCCAGCTCCGGGTTATAGCGGTTTCTTTGAAGCTCAAGGCAGACGATCCATCCGGCAGAAAGAGCTGCCAAGGCCATCAAAGTCCCAAAGCTATAAATCGTAAACGGGCCAATCTGAAAAAGAATCGGGTACATGCGCTCGCCTGAATTTCCTATATCATGAAACGCTCCGGTTGTCCCCCCTTGTTTTCAAGAAAAAATAATCCTAATAGAAAATATCGTGCGGATCTTGGTGCAAAGGATCAAGGAGGGGAAGGTAACGGTCGCCGGAGAAGAGATAAGCAGGACAGGTGCGGGGCTTTGCCTCTTTATCGGCATCGCCAAAGGAGACACGGAAGAGGATGCCTGCACCCTCACTGAAAAAGCGGTGGGATTAAGAATATTCGAGGACGACACGGGTAAGTTTAATCGTTCCCTGCGGGAGGTGGATGGTGAAATTCTGCTCGTTTCAGAATTTACCCTTTACGGAGATTGCTCGAAGGGCAGACGCCCGTCATTCAGCCAGGCGGCGTCGCCCCAAGAGGCGGAGGCGCTCTACGACTGCTTCGTCCAAAGGCTGAGAGAGTCGGGCCTCAAGGTCGCGACCGGAAAATTTCAGGCAAAAATGGAAGTCAGCATCACCAACGATGGCCCGGTAACATTCATTCTAGACAGCCGATAGATGGGTCATTGAGTCTGTTGAGTCTGTTGAGTCTGTTGAGTCTGTTGAGTCTGTTGAGTTATGGTCTGTCGCGGTAGACTCAATAGACGCGAGAGACTCTAAAGACGCTATAGACGTAGCTATGCACGTAGTTCTTTTCCACCCCGAGATCCCTCCCAACACAGGAAGTATTGCCCGTCTGTGCGCGGCAACTAACACACCGCTTCACCTTGTGGCCCCGCTGGGGTTTAAGATCGATGACAAACATCTGAAGCGGGCCGGCCTCGACTATTGGAAATATGTCGACGTCCGCCTGCACGAGTCTTGGGAGGATTTTTTTAGGAAGCACGACAGAAACCATCTCCTCTACTTTTCCAAAAGGGCTACGCAGTCCTATACGCAGGCGCGTTATCAGGAAGGAGATTTTCTCGTTTTTGGGCCGGAGACCCGCGGCCTTCCTCAGGAACTTCTCGACGCTAACGCAAAGCGGACTTACCGAATCCCGATGATGGGCGAAGGGGTGCGCAGTTTGAATCTCTCCAACGCTGTCTCTATAGTCCTCTATGAAGCCCTGAGACAGTTAGGAAAAGTATAGCGAGGGGTTGACGTCCCGATAGATTGTGATTAACTTACAGCAACTAAATCTAATGCCTAAAGGGGGAATTTTCATGAGCATCGGACTTTTAAAGCCCGGCCGCTTGCTTGTATGCTCTTTCCTGGTCTCTTTTTTCTTTTTCTCCGGCTACTCGTCCGCTCCTACTTTTGCCGCAGAAAGTACTGAAAAGAAGGACTCTTCGGATACCAAAGACTCTTTTAACCTCATCCTCCCCTACAAAGACGTGACGGTGGGCCAGGGGCAGGATGTCACCATGGACACGGAAGTTGTGAACCGCACCAAGAACCCCGTCCGGGTGGGTCTGTCCATCGAGGGAGTTCCCTCCGGATGGGAGGTTAACTTCCATTCCCGCTATCCGAGCTATCCCGTTCGCTCTGTAATGGTCCAGGGAGAAAAATCGACCACTGTCGAGTTCAAAGCGAAGGTGCCAGAGAAGACCAAGCCGGGAAGCTATGAGATCAGAGTTGCCGCCAAGGACGAAGCGGGAACCACGAGTCAGGCTGAAAAGATCTCGTTCCAGGTAACCTCCAGGAAGGTTGAGACCGGCGGCCTGAAGCTCACCAGTCAGTATCCCGTTTTAGGCACGCCTACAGGTCAAACCCTCAAATTTACCGTAGACCTCAAGAACGAAACCAACAAGCCTCTCACCGCTTCGCTGGTCGCGCAGGCTCCCACAGGGTGGGTGGTGCGCTTCAAGCCTCAATTCGGAGATACACAGGTCTCCTCGATTGCCCTCAAGGAAAACGCCACTGAGACGCTGAGCGTGGAGATCGACTCTCCGGCGCGGGCGGATGCGGGCGAATTTCCAGTGACGGTGAGGGCGCGCGCCGGCGCCTTCGAAGCCTCAACCAACCTAAAGGTTACGCTCAAGGGAACCACCGATCTTAAAATAGGTACCTCCAGCGGAACGCTCAACACTTCTGTTACTGCGGGGAAGAAAACGCCCGTTCCTTTTCTCGTGGGAAACGCCGGGACCGCGCCCGTTCGCAATCTTACCTTTATCACCAAAAAGCCGGAGAAGTGGACGATTGAATTCAAGCCTGACAAGATCGACGCCTTGAATCCGGGAGACGTGAGGGAGCTCAGTATGGAGATTCTCGCCCCGGCTCGGGCCATAGCAGGCGATTATCTCATCTCCCTCTCCACCAACAGCCCAGACGCAAGCAAAACGGTGGAATTCCGAGTAACCGTTTCCACCCCAACTTTTTGGGGCTGGATCGGCGCCCTGATCGTCGCGGCAGTCGTTATTGGATTAGCTGTAGTTTTTGTCCGCCTGGGCCGCAGATGAGCGCTGTCATTGAAACCGCTCGACTGACCAAGCGCTACCGGGACCTGGTTGCAGTCAACGAACTTAGCCTCAAGGTCGAGGAGGGAGAAACTTTTGGTTTTCTCGGACCCAACGGCGCGGGCAAAACCACAACGATCTTAATGCTCCTCGGTCTTAGCGAACCGACAGACGGGCAGGCCTTTGTCTGCGGCTTTGATCCTACACGACAGCCTTTGGAGGTAAAGAAACGTGTCGGGTACCTGCCGGAGAATCCCGGCTTCTATGAGGATCTTACTGCGCGGGAAAATCTCTTTTACATCGCCCGCCTGAATCGCGTTCCCCGGACGGATGCCAACCGTAGAATCACGCGGCTGCTCGGGCAGGTCGGCCTTGACAATGATGGAGACCGCCCCGTGAGCGAGTTCTCACGCGGCATGAAACAAAGGCTCGGGATTGCGGAGGTTCTGGTTAAGGAGCCAAAAGTAGTCATCATGGACGAGCCCACTCTGGGGATCGACCCCGATGGGGTAACCCGAATCCTCGAGCTGATAACAGGGCTAAATCGCGAGCATGGGATAACTATCATGCTCTCTTCCCACTTGCTCCATCAGGTGCAGCAGATTTGTCACCGAATCGGTATTATCGTCAAGGGAAAAATGATCGTTCAGGGTGATGTTGACAAGCTTGGAAGCGCAATCTTAAAGGAGCGCCGATGGAATTTTCTGCTCGAGGTCGGTGGCAAGGCCGACGGACTCGAAGCCGAGCTGCGCTCCATCTCCGGCATAGCAGAAGTTGAACCGCGCGTCGGCGGCTGGTTTCTCCATTGCACAGTGGATGTGCGGCCAGCGGTTGTCTCGTTAGTGTCCAGAAAAGGGCTTTCTCTCCTCCAGCTCCGCTCCGAGGACCCGACGCTGGAGGAAATTTATCTCAAATACTTTCGCGAGGCCTAATAATATGGGTGTGGTTTTCTGGAAAGAGCTTGCAGATCATTTTAGCAGTCGCCGTTTCATGATCCTTCTGGCGATCATCGTGCTCACCGGCGTGTGGGCCATTTACGCTTCCGGCCAGTCGATACGACAGGAGGCAGAGGGCATCCCGACGGACTTTGTTTTCCTTTTGCTTCTTACCTCGCAGAGCGGGGGCCTCCTATCGCTAGCGACCTTTATTGGACTCCTCGGTCCGTTAGTGGGAATTATGCTCGGCTTTGATGCGATCAGCGGCGAATACGCGCGCGGGACTCTAAGCCGGGTCCTATCCCAGCCTATCTATCGCGATAGTCTAATCAATGGAAAGTTTCTCGCCGGTCTCGCCACCGTGGCGATTCTCTGGGCCTCCATTCTCCTCCTTGTCATAGGGCTGGGGATTACGCTGGTGGGCTTCCCGCCCAATGCCGAAGAGCTCTGGCGGATGCTTATTTTTACGCTCGTGGGAATTTTCTACGTCGGCTTCTGGCTCGCCTTGGCTCTGCTCTTTTCCCTGCTGTTCCAGCGGACAGTAACCGCCGCTCTGGGCTCACTGGCGCTTTGGCTCTTCCTTGCCATCTTCGCCCCGTTGATCGCTCAGGTCGTAGCGGGCTTCATCGTGCCCAGCCCCTCCACAGCAGAAGAACTGACCCGTCAGGCGGATATCGCGTCCATAATCAGCCGGATATCCCCAAGCACCCTCTTTGGGGAAAGTGTCAACATTCTGCTCAACCCCACAGCGCGTCTCCTGGGAATCGCCCTTCCGGAGCAAACCCAAGGAATCCTACTCACGCCTCTGGCCCTGGGCCAAAGCCTCCTTCTCATCTTGCCCCAGGTCACAACTCTCTTCGCCCTGGTCGCCGTCTGCTTCGGCATTTCCTACATCAAGTTCATGCGCAGCGAGATCCGCGCGTGATTGATTAGGCCCAAGCCGGCCTTTTCATCTTCCGCTCAAATTTTCAGCGAATTCGTTGACATTCTGAGGATTAATGTGCGAGATAGTTTGGAACGATTATAATGCCGGTTGGAGATCAGTAATAATCGCTAGGAGGAGAAATGGCTTACCGGGACCTTCGTAGTTATCTGGCGGCCCTTGAAGAGAAAGGAAAACTGAAAAGGGTTCGCAAAGAGGTGGATAAGGATTGGGAAATTGCCGCGGTCTGCCGCCAGCTCTTCTACAAGATACCTCCCGAGCGGCGTCCGGCCCTGATGTTTGAAAATGTGAAGGGCTTTAAAATCCCGGTGGTCGCAGGCGTCTTGGGGGCTTCGCGGGAGATCTACGCGATTGGATTGGAAACGAACTCAGTGGACGGCATTAACCGCAAATGGGATCAGGCCTTAGAGAAACCCATCCCGCCAAGGCTCGTGAAGGATGGACCTTGTAAGGAAAACGTCCTGATGGGCAATCAGGTAGATATTCAAAAACTCCCCGTACCCATCTGGACCGTAGGAGAAGACCCGGGGCCGTTTTTTACTTCGCCCTACGTCATCACCAAGGACCCGGAAACGGGCATCCGCAACGTCGGAACCTATCGCATGCAGGTCAAAGGGCCCAACAAGACCGGCTTCCTCATCGGCAAGGTTCAAGACGCAGCCTGGCACGTGAAAAAAAATGATGACCGGAACCAACCCACTCCAGTAGCGGTCGTCATCGGCGCGGACCCATCCATAGGGTATGTTTCGGTTTCCAAGATGTCCGAAACCCTAGACGAGTTTGCCGTCGCAGGAGGACTCCGCGGGGAGCCGGTGGACCTCGTTCCCTGCGAAACAATTCCTCTGGAAGTTCCGGCAACCGCTGAGATCGTGCTCGAAGGCGAGATTCCGCCTAATGCGCGCGAATTGGAGGGCCCCTTCGGAGAGTACACAGGATATATGGGTCCGGCGGGGCAACAGCCCTTCTTTGTCATCAAGTGCATGACTTTCCGGAACAACCCCATCTACCAGGCCTTCATCAGTCAACGGCCTCCATCTGAATCGAGCTGCATTCGTGGGATAGGTCGAGAGTGGCCGCTGTTTAAGCATCTGAAGTACGTTCTTAATCTCCCAGTCAAGGACGTAAGGCTCAAAGAGGCTGGCGGAAGCGGGGCTTATGTCGTCGTGTCGATGAAAAAGCAGTTCGAAGGTCATGTGAAGCAAACCATGTACGGTATCTGGTCCTTGAGAACCGGCTTTGGAAAAATTACCGTGATCGTTGATGACGACATCGACATCTGGGATGATTTTGCAATTGACTGGGCGCTTAGCTGGAGAGTGAGACCGGATAAAGACATCTATATCGAGAGAGACATCCAGGCCGTGGGCCTAGATCCTTCTCAAGCTCCTCCCTCGGTCCCTCAACACCACCCGAGCCGGACGGTAGGGTCCCGAGTCGCCATCGATGCCACAAGAAAGCACGATTATCCGGCTATTTCGTTGCCCCCGAAAGAGCACCTGGATTTGGTTGCAGGCAGGTGGAAAGAGTACGGGATCGAGGATTAAGTATTTCTAAGCTTTATTGATTTCGTTTTTTGTTCGTCTAAACAATCTTTAGATCCTTAAGGGTAAGCTGGCGTGTGGTCGTCAGCGCAATTTCGGGGCTTTCGGTCGCGCCCCCTAAAAAGAACTTCTTATCATTAGAAGTCCCGGAAAAGATCGGCGATGGTTTTCATGGGCAGAAAGAGCCGGTTGGGCCTGTCCGGCAACGGAAGAAAGTCGAAGTGCTTGTAAAAGCCGATAGCTTTCTCGTCAATGGCATCAACGACGACAGCAAAGGCGGCGATCTGCGACGATTGCACGAAAGCGCGGCGCAGCGCGTCGATGAGAAGAAATTCACCGAGTCCCTGCCCTTGCTGGCGTCGATCAACAGCCAGTCGGCCCAAAAGTGCGGCGGGAACAACAGGATAGGTCGGGAGCTTCCTGACTACGTCGGCGGGCAGCTCTGCGAGATCGATTCCGAACGAGGACAACGTGTAATAACCGAGAATGGTTTGCGGGGCGGTTTTGGCGACAACAATAAAAGGCGCCGCGACTCGGCGGCGAGCATCTTGGCCGGCCAGCTCTTTTAGATAGTGGTCAAGGATTTCGTTGCCGCATGAGAAAGCCGCGCGATCATGCTTTTTGCCTAGTGGCTCGACAAGCCATTGGGATGGCTCAGGAGGCATCTAGGGCTCAGCATGTTCCTTGTAGCGGCGAGCCGCCTTCCGAAGTCGTTTTCCAGGCATGGGAGGATTGAGGAGCGCGCTAACAAAAGCTTCACGGTCACGGGCGCTCAAAGTCATGGCCTCATGTTCGCGCACGGTGCGGACGGCCGTCTCCTGGGCGGAGGCGACAACAAAATCAGTGAGGGATCGCCCAGTAAGCGCGGCTGCCCTTAGAAAAAGGGTTTTCTGCTCGGCTGTGATGCGGGCCTCGAAACGCGCTGCCTTGGCACTGTGGCTATCCGAGGTTTCATCTGTCTGTAGAGATGCCATAGTTTTTTCTCCGGTGAAGCAATTGTACGGCGATATGCCGTACATGTCAAGAGTTTAAATCGGTTGCTCTACCTAAAAGAAATTTCCTTTCGTTTTCGTTTTAAATTCGGCTGGATGACGCTTTCATCTTTTTGGCCGCCGCCAGGATGGACTCGATAATTTTCTTATAGCCCGTGCAGCGGCAGATATTCCCCTGCATGAAATTGATAATCTCCTCTTCGGTCGGGTCCGGATTCTCATCCAGCAGTGTCTTAGCGGTCAGGATCATGCCCGGCGTGCAAAACCCGCACTGGAAGCCGCCGTGCTCGATAAACGCCTCTTGCAGGGGATGGAGTTTGCCGTTTTGGGCGAGCCCTTCGATCGTCATCACCTCCCGACCCCTCGCCTCAAAGGCAAGCAGCGTACAGGAGCTGACCGGGCGGCCGTCCAAAAGCAAGGTGCACGCCCCGCATACCTGGACATCGCAGGAGCGCTTGGCGCCCGTCAATCCTAACCGGTCGCGGATAACATCCAATAACAGCTCATGGGGTTCCACGTCGATCTCATGCAGAGTTCCATTGATGGTCAAGGAGATAGGAATCAATTGTCCTTTGACCCGTTTCGATGTTACCTTAGCCATGCAACCCCCCCTGGCCCTTTCCTCCTGGCTGACATTGCCCATAGGCCTGATGAAACGCCCTCTTTAAGAGCACCTGAACTATGTGCTCCTTGTAATCCTGAGAGCCGTGGAGATCGCTGATTGCCTGCGAGGCGTCGCCGGCGATCTCACCGGCCTTTGAGATCAGGCGGGAGGCCTCATCAAAACCCTTACCCTTGAGAAGGCTCTCCGCCTCTTCTATCCGTTTGGGCGCAGGTCCGACACAACCGACAGCGATCCGGGCATCCGCGATCGATTTCCCTCCTCCATCCACTGCTAGAAAAAGAGCCACTCCCACGCTCGGCCGCTCCAGATAGCCGAACTTGAGGTAAGCCACGGCGGAATGGGAAGGGAGAAGCGGCACGCGAATCCCCGTAAGGATCTCATCAGCCTCCAGGCATGTTTCATACGCATCAACAAAAAACTTTTCTACCGGTATTTCCCGCCTGGACGACGACTTCCCGGCAACCAGCTTCGCTCCTAAGACCATTAGCACGGTGCCCGGATCGGCATGGGGCTCGGCAAAGGAGAGATTGCCCCCGAGCGTGCCCACTTCCCGCACCCGGATATTGGCAACGTTCTTTTCCATCCGGACAAAAGCAGGAAGGCGCTCCTGGAGGAGCGTGGAGGAGGCAAGTTTACAGTGCGTTGCCAGGGCCCCTAAATGGATCACACCATCATCCAGTTTTACCTCATCCAGACCTGCAATATTCTTGATGTTGATGAGACGCTCATACTGGATCAGCCCTTCCTTCATGACCAGGAGCAATTCGGTCCCGCCAGCATAAACCCTGGCGGACTCCCCGTGCCGGGCCAGAAAGTCGGACGCGTCTTTCACGCTCTCCGGTTCTTCTAAACGGAATCGCTTGAGCATTCTACGAGACCCCTTCCAATCTATTCTTTATAGCCTGGGCAAACTCTTCCATCACCAGGTCCGCCTTACGCTTGATGATGCTATGCCCCAAGGTCGCCAGCTTTCCCAGGATATCAACTGTCACCCCGAGAGAGAGGTGAGTCTTTTCCCCCTCTTCTTTCATACGAACATCGATCTCCACCTTCAGCCGGCTACCCACCCTGCTATCGCTACCGCTGGCCTGGGCTTTGATATGGGACATCGCCTGGCTTTCCAGGACCTCGATCCCCATGGGAAATTCAACACGGAAAGGGCCCACCTTTTCCACCATCATCGCGGTGTAGCTTTTCCCCGCTTCCACTGTCTTGGCCTCTTTGCAGCCGGGGACGCAGGTAATAAAGCGATCTACATCCCAGAGAAACGCCCACACCTTTTCCTTGGAATTGAGAATCTCTATCTCCTTTTCAAAACGCAAGGGGGAACCTCCCTTCTCTCTGAATTTCTCTTGCTATCAAAAGAAGCTAAAACTAGCAAGCGGGCTCTCCTCGCTTCCCTCGGAATCTCAAATCGTGGTTCGACATGCTTACCACCCTGAGGCAAATCGAAGGGCAGATCTCAGATTGACAATTTGAAACTTGTGATCCCGAAGAGCTTGGCTCTGGGGCAGGCCGGCTTTGCCTTTGCAGGAAAAGGCCGTGGGCGCTATTCGGCCCCGATCATGGAATCCTTGACGTCTTTGAACTCTTTACCGAGATAGGCCTTGAGCTTCTTTTTTATCCGCTCCTCAATCTGGCGTACCCGCTCGCGACTGATACCGTATTTCTCACCAATCTCTCTTAAGGTCATCGGCTCTTCGTTCAAAAGACGCTCGCGGAAGATCATCAGCTCCTTATCCTTGAGGCCCCGGGCGAACGCCTCCATCTTTGCGCTCAGGACCTGGCGATATTCGGCGCTTGCGAAACGTTGTTCCGGAGTTTCCTTATTGTCGGCAAGGAAATGAAGCAGGGTTACCTCTTCGCCGTCCCCCATGGGGACATCGGTAGAGAGATCCCTATTGGCAAGACGCTGCTCCATCTCCACGACCTCGCCCTCTTTCACATTGAGGCGTTGCGCCAAAAGTTTCGGACCAGGAGCAAAGCCCTCCGCCTCTAATCGCTCTTTTTCTTTATGCAAATTAAAAAAAAGTTTTCGTTGCGCCTGGGTAGTGCCAATCTTGACCATCCGCCAATCGCTCATGATGTAGCGGATGATATAAGCGCGGATCCACCAGACCGCATACGAGGGGAAGCGGATCCCTCGATAAGGATCAAAATTTTTGACCGCTTCCATGAGACCCATGTTCCCTTCTTGAACGAGATCGAGGAGGTTTTTAAAGGCCCTTTGGTATCCCCGGGCGATCATCACTACCAGACGGAGATTGGAGGTAACGAGCTTGTAGGCGGCCTCAAGATTACCAAACTCTTTATATTCGACGGCTATGCGGTGCTCTTCCTCTCGACTCAGGATAGGGGTGCGGCGGATTTCCGCCAAATACCTCTGAAGGGGGTCGAAGGGGACGAGGGCCTTCTCGGAAGATCCCTCTTCTTCGGTAAGATCGACATCTTTAAAGAGGTCGGTCTCGTCCGTAGTGCTCTTCTCTATCGGATCGTTATTCTCGTCAGCCATCGGAAGGTTCACGTTCCTGCGCAGCCGCCTAAAGAAAATTTACCCCTTTTCAGGGGCCTTTTCAACCAAACGGACGAGGAGGCCCGTGGAAACCGAGATAAACGGAAGCAATGATAATAAGAACGATAAGAAAGAAATCGCCTAGGCGGGCGTGAGTTCCTTGAGGGGGGCCTTTCTTACTTGGGCGGCTGCCACCTCCCTCAAGGCCACGACCACTTCCCGATTGCCCGAGTCAATCAGGGGTTTTGCGCCTTTGAAAAGCTGTCTGGCCCTCTTGGAAGCAAGCATCACCAATTCGAACCGGTTAGGAATTTGTTTTAGACAATCTTCTACGGTAATCCGCGCCATAGCTTTCACCTCAATATGTTGACCGTCGTTTTGTCATTCAAACAGATTTTTCTCTCTTAGTCAACAACTCCGCGGCGCAGATGACAGCCTTGACAATCCTCTCGGTTAACCCTATCTTTTGCAGAGGAAGGAAGCGACAGGAAATGATCCGCGAGCTGTTGAAAAAACTTTCAGCCATTCTCAGGTGCGCGGCCGCAAGGAACGGAAAGTCCAAGGCTACGGTAGAGATCCTAAAGGCCGACTATCACGATCTACGGCGCCTGGCCGAACAAATCAGCAACCACGCGGAAAAAGCCCCCTACCCTCACGTAACCCAGCGTCTGCGACAGATAGCTTCAGAAAAGCGCAATAGCACGAGCATCCTGAAGGAAAAACTCCTTAGTCTAGGGGGCGGGCTCGAAGAGTTCCCGCTGGATCTTAAATCGGGCAAGAACCACTGGGAGAGGATGGTGCAAGATTTACAGGACCAAAAGGCTCTGGAGACTTCTTTTTTTGAGCGAACAATGCGATTGGCCGACGAGGCCCCGGAGATCAGCGATCTTCTGAGAAAGGTCGTGGACGCGCAATTGCCTCATAAAGAAGCCCTTCTGGATCTCATCGCCCGAGCGGATCCCCAAGCCGAACTAAGCTAAACCAGCCCGTTTTTGATTCCTTCTCATATTGCCTGAGGAGCGCCGATAAAAACCGGTAGGAGGGTTATGGGAATTTCACGCGGTTTTTTACTTTTCTGCACACTTCCCTTTTTGCTTCATGCAGGTTCTTGGGACGAAGCGCGGGCGCAGGAAAAGATCAAAATCTCTTACAGTTCTGCGGATACCACCAATGCGCTTTATTTTGTTGCGCAGGAACAAAACTTTTATAAGAGGCACGGGCTGGAGGTGGAGCTGGTTTTCGTTCCCAGCACGATAACGAGCGTCTCGAGTCTCCTCTCTGGAGATGTAATATTCACCAACGCTACGGGTGGGGCCATCGCCAGCGCGGTGATCGGAGGAGCCCATCTCGCTATTATAGCTTGCCACATCAATACCCTACCCTACGAGCTTGTAGTTCATGAGTCGATCAAGTCGGCGGAAAATTTAAAAGGCAAAAGCATCGGCATCAGCCGGGTGGGCAGCGCGTCGGATATGGCAGCCCATTTTCTTGTCAGAGGTCTGGGTCTGGAACCTGTTAAGGACGTTCCCATTACCGACGTAGGCGATGCTGTAAAAATGGCGGCGGCGTTCCGTACCGGAAAGATCGCGGGTTTCCCCTCTCCCCCGGGAATCATCAACCTGGCAAAGGACATGCCTTACAGGATCCTTATCAGCGCGGCAAATTTTCAGAAACGCTTCGATTTTCCCTACGCCTGCGTGAGCACAACGAGAACTTTCTTGGCCGGCCAAAGGGATACGGTGAAGAGAGTCGCCATGGCGCTGATTGAGGCCACTCAATTTTTCAAAACCCGCAGGGAAGAGAGCAAGAAAATCATCGCCAAATACAGCAAACAGAACAATGAAGCTTACTTGGAGAGTTCTTATAGTGCGGTGGCAAAACTCTATGAGCGGGTACCCCTGGTACCCAGGTCTGGTTTAGAGTTCCAAATCAAGGAGGCGCTTGCCGGCAAACCCGGGGCTAGACTCCGATTTGAAGATCTAGTGGATGAAAACGTTGTGAGAGAGCTGGAAAAAAACGGTTTTATTGACAGGGTTTACGGGCAGTAAGAGGGGTTTTAATGCACAACCCTCCGCAAATTTTTGCTTCGGGCGAAGGCCATGTCCAAAGCTATCCCCGTAACAATGGCATGCCAGGCCTCCTCTCCCGTTAGCCCGCCTGATTGCAGCGAACGCCAAAGGCAGATAATCTCTTCTTCGGTTGGGTTCTCCATAGCGTCCCATTCCGATGTTTGGACGATATTTTCGCTGTGTCTCATATTCTAGAATAGGTAAGCAATCTGTATGCCAGATTTCTAACTATGTGAAATAGCAGAAGTCGCTAAAAAGATCGCCCGAGAAGTTCAGGCAAAATGTAGGCAAAATCTGCCGAAAAATTGCCAAAAATCGTCAAAATTGGACCAGGCAGGCCGAAAAAAACTTGGTACCAAAAGCCGCCGATTAGTCGATCACGGCAACGCCTGAAATCTCTACCATGCAATCCGGATGGTAAAGACCCTTCACCTCAACCATCGTAATGGCCGGAAAGTGCTTGCCGAAGACCTCGTAGTAAGCCGCGCCTACCGCCTTCCTATTTGACAGATAGGCCTGGACGTCCGTGACATACATGGTGAGCACGGCAAACTGGTTCGCGCGTCCCCCTGCTCCCTCTACCGCCAGCTTCAGATTTTGCATCACCTGGCGGAACTGCGCCACAAAATCGCCCTTGCCAACGACAGATCCGTTGCTATCCAGGGGGGCCTGGCCGGCGACGCACACAATCTTTCCACCGGAAATCTTTGCCACGTGCGAGTAGCCGACGGCTTTTTCCAATCCGGCGGGATTCAATAACTCAAAAGGCATGAGAGTTTCTCCTTTCCTAACTCCTCGGGAGTTCCCAGGCTGAGATAAAATTCCTGATTTCTCCCACAACGTCTTTGGAAGCCGAAACGTACGGCAGAATCATCCGAGTAGCCCCAGCGTCCCTGTAGGGCTTTATTTTCTCCTGGATTTCCGCAACCGAGGTTGCCGGGATCAGCGGCAATCCTTCGAACATGCGGTCTGTAATCAAGGCTCTGGCGGCATGAAATCCGCCGGTCTGCCACGCGGAGTACATGGCCTCAACTTCGGCTGCAAAGCCCATGCGACTCAAAAGACTCCGGTAGTAATCCGCCAGAGCATAATAAGTAAGCGCGTGGCTCAGGGCCTCGCGGGCCAGCGCATAATTTTCCGCAACAGAACAACGCGCCTTGCAGATAATCTCTAATGCATCAGGATCCTTCCCTGCCTCTTTAGCGCCTTGCCTTACCTGCTCCACAATCCGGCGAACCTCCGAGGGATTGGCCATATTGATAAGCACGCCGTCCGTCAGCCTCCCGGCCATTTTGCTCATCATAGGACCGAATGCCGCAAGATAGATCGGTATAGCTCTACCGGAGGGTTTAAAGGCCAGTTTAAAAGCATGGGCCGAAAAAAAATTTCCTTCGAAATTAAGTTTGTCTCCTCGCATCGCCTGCCGGACGATCTCCAGATACTCTTTCATACGGCCGAGGGGGCGATCCAAGGGAAGACCATGCCACTTCGCTATGGTCGGATTGGAAACCCCTATTCCCAAAAGGAAACGGCCCTGGGAAAGCTCATCGAGGCCTACGGCCTGGAGCGCCAGAGTAGCGGGCGTCCGGCCCAGAATGTGATAGACTGCCGACCCGATCTTGAGCCGCTTGGTAACCGCAGCAATCGCCGCAAGCATCACCGTTGGATCTTTATTATTCGCCTCCCCACCCCACGCACAGCCGAAACCATGGGCCTCGGCCATGAGCGCCAGCTCCGGGATCGCATCCATGGGCAATTGGGCGCCGGAATTAAACTCGATATCTATTTGCATAGGTTGCCAATAAGAGCCATGGACGCGACGGTGCGCAGGCCGCCGAAGCCTCTCACCTACCCATGACCTCCCTGGCGCCGGAGACCTGGCGGATAAACCCGCTCTGCTCCAACTCCGCCACTAGGCTGGAATCGATAAACTGTTCAGGACGCGCCTGTTTCGCCTTTGGGTTTTTCAACGCCAACTGCTCGATAATATTCTGAACCCCCGCTATCGTTGGGTAGGGAATTTTCTCGAGATAGCGCTGGCCATTGATCCTGTAAGTCTCGGCCAGGAGTTCCCGGTCCTTAATCCTGCTGTACTTCCCGATGACACTCATGGCAAACTCTTCACGGTTGAGATAGAGATAAATCCCCTCCACCATACCCTTCATAAACCTGAGCATCAGCTCGCGACTGGTCTCGATCTGCTCCCGCCGCATGACAATCGCAGTCCCTTGATAAGGAATGCCGAGCCCGCCGATGTCAGCCAACTCGCTTATTCCCAACTGTCGCGCCCTCCCCGCCTGCGGATAGGAAAGCGGCCCTGCATCCACGATCCCCGTCTGAAGAGCGGCGAGGATCTCAGGCTGACCGCCTAATTGGAGGACCGTCACGTCCCGGTCGGGATCCAGGCCCCATTTTTTCAACGCGAAGACCACAGCCGTATGCGAGTCGGCACCGATGCGCGTCACGCCGATCTTCTTGCCTTTAAGATCCCCAACGGTCTTAATGCCGCTGCGCACACGGAATGAATAAACAAAAGTGTTATTTATCCCTGCCGCCACAACCAGATTAGCCCCTGAGAGATTCGCAGCCACAACTGCGGGAGCTGCGGTCTGCGCAATATCGATCTCTCTGGCGAGCATAGCCTGGATGATCAGCGGACCGCTGGGGATGTAAACCAATTCGGCCGCGACCCCGTATTTTTTAAATAGACCGGCCTCATGAGCTACCCACAAAATAACCTGAGAACTCGAAATGGAGCTCCACGCCACACGCAGCGGCCGCTCGGATTGTCCAACAGCATTCCCGGCAGTAGCGCCGACAATCCAGAGCAGCAAAAAGATCGCGCTGGCAAATTTGCGACTTGCTCGCTTCATACTACGTCAGGGCTCGAGGCCGCCCGAAAACTTTGTCTCTGAAGCCCGCGAAAATAATTTGAAGATCTTCAGAGGCCAAAAGATGCTCAAAACTCCGTGGAAAGATTACAGCTTACGTAACATCAAATATCATACAGATCAAGAGCTGATCCCCTCATAGAGAGCCTTGCCTTTGTGCTCCGGCTGGGCTAAACAGGGGTTAAAAATTGAAGGAGAAAGAATATGAGCGCACAAAGGCCTATCCAACTTTACGATTTTGCCAGTTCGCCCAACTGCCAGAGGGTGAAGGTGGTCCTGGCGGAAAAGAATCTCCCTTATGAGACCATTCCCGTTGACCTGAGGAAAGGGGAACAGAAGAAACCGGATTTTCTGAAGCTCAACCCCTATGGGAAGGTGCCTGTGATCATCGACGGGGCGACAGTTCTCTACGAATCGTTAATCATCAATGAATATCTCGAGGAAAAATATCCTGAACCGCCCTTGATGCCCAGGGAGCCGGCGAAGAAAGCCAAGATCCGCATCCTCATCGATTACGGAATGGCCCATTTCGACTCCCCTTACCAGAAGCTTCGCCAGGAGCTCATGAAAGACGCCAAGGAAAGAAACCAGGAAGTCATAGACGGCGCCAAGAAGGATCTCAAAAATCTCTTACAGCGCTTCGAGCGTGAGATCGGAGATCAACTCTATTTGGCGGGTGAGTTCTCGCTTTTAGACGCGGACCTCATTCCCCGATTTATGCGCCTGGAGGGTTTTGGGGTTTTACCCGACCCGGCCCTACCCCAGTTGGGAAAATGGCTAGAGCGAATGAAGCAGCGCCCTTCCATGCGCGCCATCATGTAACTAGAACAATTTCTTCCATTTTGCATTTTTCAATTTGCGCTCTGCATTTTGCATTGAATGATTGTATCTCTCATCGCCTCCGTCCTCCGACCGCTGCTGCGCGCCTGGGTCCGAAAAGCCGCCCCTAAGACACAGGGCGCCATCCTGCTCCCCGGCTTGGATGAGAAAGTCGGAGTCTCGTGGGACCCCTACGCCATCCCTCATCTTTGCGCCGCCAACGAGCACGACCTTTTCCTGGCTCAGGGATACCTGCACGCCCAGGAAAGGCTCTGGCAGATGGATTTGAATCGCCGATTTCTCTGTGGCCGGCTGGCAGAGATCCTGGGTGAAGAAGCCGTTCCGTGGAAAGAGCTTTCGATCCATTTCCGGGATAAGAGCACGGTGGACCTGGACTATTTCATCCGGCTGATAGGAATTCGTAGGACAGCCTGCGCCTCGCTCAGGCTCCTGCCGGAGCAAGATGTCGATCGCCTGCTGGCCTACAGCAAAGGCGTCAATTGCTACATTGAGACTCATCTCAGCTCTCTGCCGCTGGAGTTCCGCCTTCTGCGCTATCAGCCGGAACCCTGGCAGCCTGAGGATAGTCTCACCATCGGCAAAGGTTTTGCTTTTTTTCTCTCCACTTCCCTCTTCACGCGCCTCACCTGGAGCGCCCTTACGGAAAAATTAAGCGGCCAGGAGGTTAAACTGAAGTCTCTATTGCCGAGCTATCCAGCGGGAGCGCCCAGCGTCACCCGCTTCGTCGCGGATGAGGCTCGGGAAATTCTTCGTTTTGTGAACGGGACATTCCAGCAGAGCGATTGGGCCGTTGGAAACCAGGGAAGCAACAACTGGGTGATCGCACCCCGGCGCTCTTCCACGGGAATGCCGATTCTATGCAACGACCCCCATTTGAGAATGACGCTCCCGTCGGTCTGGTACCTCATGCATCTCAAGGCTGCCGCCAGCCACAAAGAGGGAGATGACTTCGAGGTGTGGGGCGCCTCTATTCCAGGCTCTCCGTGCATCCAGCTCGGTCACAATCGCCGGATCGCCTGGGGGGTGACCGCAGCGATCTGTGACGACGGCGATCTCTACCGGGAGAAAATCCACCCAACAGAGCCTGATCTTTATCTCGCAGGGAGCCAATGGGTAAGAATGGGATACGAAGAGGAAAAAATAGCCATACGGGGAGGAAGGGAAGTTAAGAAGAAGGTCCGCTTCACTCGCCACGGCCCTGTCATCAGCGATCTCACAAAGATCACGAATGTCCCGGCTGAGGAAGTTCTCGCTTTTAAGTGGACCGCGCACGAACCAAGCGAGGAGTTTCGCTGCCCTTATGGAGTTAATCGGGCACGCAATTGGCGCGAGTTTCTTCAGAGCCTCTCCTACCAGGCCGCCCCGACACTCAACTATGTCTATGCAGACACCGCAGGCAATATCGGCTACAGCCTCGCAGGTAAAGTCCCTCTGCGCCCTTATGATCCTACACTCCTGCCGCTTCCCGGCTGGAGTGAAGAATTCGAATGGCAAGGCTACCTCCCTTTCAGCGAACAGCCCCGCCTCTACAATCCCCCGGAGGGCGCCATCGCCACGGCCAACAACCGCATTGCAGATGAGTCCTACCCCTACTTTCTCTCCGACCTCTTTGACCCTCCCTATCGCATCCGGCGCATCAAGGAGCTTTTAAGCGCAAAAGAAAGGTTGTCTCCGGAAGATATGGCCGCCATTCAGCAAGACATCGTTTCCAACCATGCCAAGGAACTGATCGGCCTGCTGAAAAACGACCTCGAAGCGATCGCCGATAAAGATCTCTCTCTTAAGAATACCGCAGCAAGGCTTAGCCGCTGGGATGGCGACTGTTCTGAGAAGAACATCGAGGCCACTATCTTTCACGTGTTTCATCAATGCCTTTTGAAGAACCTCCTCGTCCCTGATCTTGGGCTGGAGCTGTTCCGTGCCTATACCGAAATCTTTAACCAGTTCCTTGTGCCTACAGACCAAATCCTTAAAGATCCCCACTCCCCCTGGTTTGGGCCTTGCCCGCGCCCGGCTCTGGTCGAAAAGAGCCTACGCGAAACCCTTGAGGAACTCACTCAACGGCTGGGAACGGATATGAACCAATGGCACTGGGGGAGGCTCCACACTCTTACCCTGCGTCATCCCTTTGACCGGAGCAAAATCCTCGCGCCTCTCTTCTCGCTTGGCCCGTTCCCCTCTTCAGGGGACGGGGTAACCGTTAACATGGGCTTTTACCGCCACTCCAACCCATATAAACACGTGGTGGGGCCATCGCTAAGAATGATCATCAATGTCGGCGACTGGGAACGATCTTTTTTTATCCTGCCATCCGGTCAATCGGGTCACCCTTTTTCGCGCCACTACCGGGACCAAGCCGGGCTTTGGCAACAGCGTGAATACATTCAACTTTTCTACACTCAAGAAGGGATGCGGAATTGGCCTTTTTTGTCCCTGAAACCCCATATTTGAATAGTCTCTGCGGTTGGCCGCTTGGGGGATTTGAGAAATTTTTCACGCTGCGGGAATAAACCAAGCCTCTTAGCTGTTTGTATTAGAGAAACAGTATCCCGGCGTTTTTTAATAATAAGTTCCTCCAGGCACTGGGAGCAGAATAAGATTGTGGGCAATGATGAACATATAGCTACTCACATCCCGCAATTGCGCCGCTACGCAAGGGCGCTCACCGGGGATTATAGCGCCGCCGAGGACCTCGTTCAGGACACGCTGGAGAGGGCGTGGAAGCGCATCGGTCTATGGCGCTTGGGCAGCGATTTGCGCGCATGGCTCTTTACTATTATGCATAATCTTCATGTCAATCAGCTCAAGGCCGACTCACGCCAGCAGGGCCAGCCCCCTGAGCAGGCAACCCTTGATTTATCGGTCAGACCGACACAGGAAGACCGGCTGGAATTAAGAGACCTGAACAAGGCGCTACGAAGACTGTCAAATGAGCAAAGGGAAGTGCTGTTGCTGGTTGGGCTGGAGCAGATGTCATACGAAGAAGTGGCTAAAGTTCTCGGCATACCCATTGGCACAGTGATGTCGCGTCTGTCCCGCGGCCGCGACCAGCTGCGCGCAATGATGGAGGGGAGCAGCGCCGCGCCTCAACTAAAGGTGATCAAATGAACTCCCAAAAGGCAGCCGTCTCAGAATTGGATTTGCACGCCTACGTGGACGGTAGGCTCTCTGAGAAGCGCCGGGCGGAAGTGGAGGCTTATCTTACTGCCAGCGCTCAAGAATCGGAACGGGTGCGGGCCTACCAAGAGCAAAATGAAATATTGCACACCTTGTTTGATTCGGTGCTGGATGAGCCAATCCCCCCGAAATGGCGAAGCTCACGGAGACACTGGAGTTTCCCGCTCAGGCCCGTTGCGGCGGCCTCAGTCTGTATTATCGTCGGGGGCTTGTTGGGGTGGGCGCTGCGGGGAGAATACGCTGGGAGATCAGCCAAGCGCGTTGACTTTGCCAGGCAGGCGGCCATGGCGCACGCCGTCTATACCCCGGAGGTCCGGCACCCCGTAGAAGTAAGCGCGCAGCAGGAGGAACACCTAATAGGATGGCTCTCGAAGCGGCTGGGTGCTCCACTGAAGGCCCCTCATTTATTGGATCTGGGCTACGAACTCGTCGGCGGGCGTCTTCTTCCGGGGGATCAAGGGCCAGTGGCGCAGTTCATGTACCAGGACAAGAACGGCCAGCGCCTGACCCTGTACATTAAGACTGATGCCGGCACTGAGCGCGAAACCGCTTTCCGCTTTTCTCAGGAGGGAACTGTGGGCGTCTTTTACTGGATCGATCGCCAATTGAGCTATGCGCTCTCCGGCGAATTACGAAAAACCGAGTTGCTGCAGGTCGCCGATGCTATCTACAAGAAGCTCAATCCCTGAAATGACTATGCTATGCTACGTTCCAGCTACTTCTTTTGGAGGATTGACATGCGTTGGAGATTCAGGCATAGGTTCGTTCCTTAAAAACTTAGAAGAAGGTGTTGGGAGGTTTCTAATGGATAGGAAGAGATTCGTGCTCCCTTTATTGCTCTCGGTTTTGTTCATCCTGGTTACAACTCTCTCCGCCGCCGCCCTTGAGGTCGGGGAGAAAGCGCCGGACTTTGAATTAGACAGCACCAAGGGCGGAAAACTCAAGCTCAGCAGCCTGCGGGGGAAAAATGTCCTCATTAATTTTTACGTCCTCGACTTTAGCCCCACCTGAATCAAGCAACTGCAATCGTCCGGTTCGGACGACAATTACGCTAAGTTCGCGACAGAGAATACCGAGGTTTTGGGCATCAGCGCCAATGCGATCTTCTCCCAAAAGGCGCTTGCCGACTTCGCCAAGATCAACTACCCGCTCTTGAGCGATCGGGATGGGAAAGTGATGCAGGCCCTCGGCGTGTGGGATGAACAGAGACGGCTTGCTAAACGCTCCTACATCATCATCGACAAAGAAGGAGTCGTGCGCTTCAAGAGCATCAGGCCGACCAACACCGAGAAAGACCTCCTATCCACGGAAGCGTTACTGAACGAGGTAAAAAAGATCAATCAAGGGAGTTAAACAGCTAAAACAAGAAAGGAGAAAAAAATGGTTAAAGGTAAATTCTTATGGGCAGTCCTGTTTGGCATTTTGTCGCTCTTCATTTCCTCTCAGCTCTTTGCCCAGGCGGACGTGCTTGAGAAGAGGCAAAAGCTCATGAAGGGTCAGAGCGCGGCTGCCAAAGCGATTAAAGGCGCGGCCGAGGGAAAGGACTACGCGACGGTGGAAACGAAGGCTAGAGACATCATGGGCACCGCGGACAAGATTGTTGATCATTTCCCCAAGGGTAGCACAGCGGGAAAAACCAAGGCCAAAGCCGAGATCTGGGAGAAATCGGATGATTTTTCCAAAGGCGCCAAAAATCTACGTAAAGCAGCGAGCGAGCTGGCCGACGCAGCCAAAAGCGGCGACGGCGCAGCGGTTGATGTAAAGGTCAAGGCCCTGAGCGCCGCCTGCAAGGGCTGTCACGAGCCTTTCCGCGCGGAAAAATATAGCGGCGAATAACGCAAACGCTGACAGCCACGGGTGCGCCAAAGCCATTGTGCCCCTCAGCGGTGCGCCGATTTGCTGCAACTGCGAGGGAGGCCGTACCCAGTAGTTTCTTATCTCAAGAGCGTCTGTTAGAAAGAAAGCCCCCGGTATCCCCGGGGGCTTTCTTTTTTTCTTCCCTTTGCCTCTTGTTTAATCTAGAATCCCGCCCACCGCAGGTAGGGTTTTGCGAACAAAGATGGATTCAAACAGGAAAAGTGGTGTCATGCCTGGTCGCCCGTTTCTCCAGATCCCGGGTCCCGCTTTGGTCCCTGAGAGGGTTGTCCGGGCCATGTCGCAATCCCTCATAGATCATCGTGGGCCGGAATTCGCCGGCCTGCTTAAGGAGGTCTTGAAGGGGCTTAAAAACGTCTTCCAAACATCCGACGGTGAGATCGTACTCTACCCCGGCTCCGGCACCGGGGCTTGGGAAGCATGCCTGGTTAATACCCTATCGCCGGGTGACCATGTTTTAGGCTGCGTGAATGGACACTTCAGCGCCCGTTTCTGCCAGACCGCAAGCGCCCACGGCATCCAGGTGCGGATGCTCGAAGTTCCTTACGGAGTCGGCATTCCAGCCGATCTGGTAGAAGAGCATCTGCGCACGGATAAGAACCACCAGATCAAGGCCGTGCTTGCCCTTCACAGCGAGACCTCAACCGGCGTCACCACCAACATCGCCGGAATTCGCGAGGCGATGGACCGCGCAGGCCATCCTGCCCTATTCCTGGTGGATGTGGTCAGCTCTCTTGCCTCCATAGACTTCCGCTTCGACGAGTGGAAGGTGGATGTGGCGCTGACCGGTCCACAGAAGGGTCTCATGTTGCCTCCGGGGATGGCGATTCTGGCTATCAGCCGCAAGGCATTGAAGGCGAGCCAGTCTGCAAAATGTCCGCGCTTTTTTTGGGACTGGGCGCCGGTTCTGGAGCGAAACGCCCGTGGAGAATTCCCTTACACCCCCGCGACGGCGCTCCTTTTTGGTCTGAAGGAAAGTCTCGCCATGCTGGCCGAAGAGGGACTGCCTAATGTTTTTCGCCGCCACAACCGTATGGCCGAAGCCTGTCGGCGCGCCGTATTGGCTATGGGACTCAAACTGCTCGTAAAAAACCCCGACGAGTGCTCGAACACGCTCACAGCGGTCTGCATGCCCGACGGGTTCGACTCTGACGCCTACATCGCGCATGCCCACAGGCACCTGGAGATATCTTTGGGTCCCGGGCTGGGAAAAGTCAAAGGGAAGATCTTTCGGATTGGTCACCTGGGAAGCTTTAATGAACTGGAGTTGCTCGGCGCGCTCGCCGGAGTAGAGATGACGCTCAAGAGCTTCGGCGTCAATATCCCTCTGGGCGCCGGTCTTGCCGCGGCTGAGAGTTATTTGTTGCACAGTGCCTCGAACACAGGGCAAGGGCTATGAGAATCGATCCTGAGAAGTGCGTCGCCTGCGGCAACTGCCTGCCGATTTGCCCCGTCGGCGCCATTCACATAGACCCGGCCATCGGGCGCGCGGTGGTCAATGAAGACGGGTGTGTGGAATGCTTCGCCTGCTTCCGGGGCATGTCTAAGGAACACCTAAATCCCGTCATGGTCCGTACCATCCGGCAGATCGCCAAATTCTTCCGCTTCCGCTTCGACCCGGAACCGGACATCTGTCCGACGGACGCTATCATTCCGCAGGAATTAACATGGCCTCGCATCGTCCGGCGCGCCTTCTCCGATCCACAGGTCCCGCACGAGTCCACCGGCATCCACGGGCGAGGAACGGCGGAAGTGAAAACCAACGACGTAACGAACCGGGTGAAGGAGGGAGAGGCGGGATTCGTGGTCGAATTTGGCCGCCCAGGCGTGGGTGCCCGCTTTCGGGATATCCAGCAGGTAACCACTGCGCTCGCTGACTGCGGTTGCGAGTTCGAGAAAAATAACCCCGTGACGTCCCTAATGATCGACCCTTCTCGCGGCCTCATCCGCGAAGACATTCTCAATGAAAAGATTCTCTCGGCCATCGTGGAAATCAAGACACGCCTGGGACAGGTGCCCCTGATCCTTAAAAAGATCAGGGATCTCTCCCGCGCAGTGGACACGGTTATCAGCGTGGGCGTCTCCACACGCTGCGATGCGGCGGGAAATGATGCCCTGCACGAGATTCTAGAACGGGAGGGGTATCCGATGTACCGGGGCAAAACCAACCTGGGTCTTGGACGTATCACGCACGACACAGCTCAAGGCAAAATGCAAAGTGCAGATTGAAAAATGCAAATTAACGGAAGATATAACCACGGGGTGAGGTGGTCTCTGGTTGCAGTCTTTATCTGTCACTTTGACTTTTACATTTTGCAGTTTTCACTTTGCATTCTATTAAGATGACTAATACGTTGCATCGCTACAGCGAACACTACGCCTTCGAGCGAACTAGCAATCCCGAGCCGATCAAGGATGACTACATCGTTTTCGCGATGGCCAGCCGAGGACTCAATGACGACAACCTGGTCGAAAAGTACCGCAGCTTCCTCCAACTGGCACTCAAACACAAACCGGTCAACATCGGAGATGCCACCAAGGGAGGTATCCTCAGGCCGCGCCAGGACATGAACCCAACCGCCCACTGGAGACGAGATCACAGCCCCGACCCCGAGCAGGTGATTGCCGGAATCGAAGGGTATACCACGGTGGCAGCGGTCTTCGACAACTACGAGGCAATGAGAGCCTTTGTGGCGGAACTCGAATGCGCGCAGCTCGGCATCTCCATCAACATCAGCGCGCCGATGGACGATGCCCGCCGCTGCTGCGAGGAGACCGGCATCACTCGTCACAGCGTTGAGTATTCTATCGGTTTCTGCGGCCGGGTGGACAAGCTGCCGGACGGGACCACCCTGGAGCTCTCCACCATGTGCGGCCACGGAATGGTCTCTGCAAATTTCGCCAGAAAGATGGTTGAGTGGGCAAAAGAAAATCGTAGGACAGCTGAAGAAGCAGCACGCTACATGGCCCGTTTCTGCATCTGCGGCGTTTTCAACGTTCATAGGGCCGAGCGCATCATCAAGCAGGCCTGTACTTTAAACCGTTAAGACCGCCGCAGGCGGTCGGAAGGAGTCTACACTATGAAGCGAGAAGTCGGAATTATTCTTGGTATCGCCATCTTGGCTTTGGCCCTGTCACCGCTTGTGGCGCAAGCCCAGCAACCTATCTCCATCCGATTCGGACACGTGGGATTCCCCGGCTCCCTGTTCGCTCTCACCGCCGACGAGTATGCCAAGAGGGTCAACAGCGCACTCAAAGGCAAGGTGGAGGTCAAGGTCTTCCACTCAAGCCAGCTCGGCAGCGACGAGCAGATGAGCAGGGGCGTTAAAGTAGGCGCGCCCGAGATGTTTTTACCATCCACCGTTATGAGCACGGTGGAGCAGAAGTTCGGCGTGTTCGAAATGCCTTACATCATCGTGAGCCGGGCCCATATAAAAAAGGTGGCGGAGAATAAACAAGCGCAGCAAAACCTTTTTGAACCGCTCCCGGCCAAGGGCATGAGAATCCTCGGCGTCTGGGAGAACGGTTTCCGCCATATTACCAACAACGTCCGGCCCATCGCCAAACCCGACGATTTAAAAGGAATCAAGCTGCGTGTGCCCGGAGGCGTATGGCGCGTCAAGATGTTCAAGGCCTACGGCGCCAACCCGTCGCCGATGCCGCTGGCGGAAGTTTACTCGGCGCTCCAGTCGGGAGTAATGGACGGGCAGGAGAACCCTTTTCCTCAGATCGCCTCCGCCAGGTTTCAGGAGGTGCAGAAATTCCTCTCTCTGTCCGGCCATGTCTATACGCCCGCCTACCTGGTGGTGGGCGAGGATTCCTGGAAGAAGCTTCCTCAGGATGTCCAGGCAACGCTGTCCAAGATCGCCTGGGAGATGGGCGATTTCGCCCGCTCCGAGGGCGCCCGTCTGGACAAAGAGCTCATGGGCAAGCTCGCCCCTCCGATGAAGGCCAACGAGGTTGATAAAGACGGTTTTATCAAGGCCTCGGCCTCCATCTACGAGGATTTCGGCAAAGAGGTGGCAGGCGCCGCGGAGCTGGTCAGGCTGATCCAGTCGCTGCGCTGACGACTGGTTATTAGTTACTCGTTATTGGTTACTCGGCAGGCCATCAAATCCGTGCTCGTGCTCGGTAGTTGTGCTCGTTCACGAACACGAGCCACGAACAACGAAGTACCCTATGAACCGGCTTTTTCAACGATTCATCAAATTAGTGGAATGGTGGGCGGTTCTCCTCCTCATCATGATGGTGGCAGTAGTCCTGCTCGGTGTTTTCTTCCGCTACGTTCTCAACGCATCCCTGGCGTGGTACGACGAGTTCGCCTCTTACCTGCTGGTATGGCTCACCTTCTACGGTGCTGTCGTGGCGTTGTACCGGCGGCGGCACATCGGGTTCGAGGTGGTGGTGAATCGGCTCCTGCCAAAAACCAGGAGGATCATCGATTTCGTCGCCGAATCCTTCGTCCTCGGTTTCCAAATCGTGCTCTTCTATTACGGCTGGTACCTTACTAGAAAGATGGGAGACGAGACCGCCGTCTCCCTAATATGGATCAAGATGAGCTGGGTTTACAGCGCGCTGCCGATTACCGGCGGGCTGATGTTACTCATCAGTCTCATACGCCTCATCGGCATCGCGTTCTTGAACGAAAAACAGAGAGGAGACCAAGCAGCGTGGAGTGGCTCATCCTCGGAATAGTGATCCTGCTAACGGTCATCAACGTCCCCATCGGGTTTGGTCTCTCCATCTCCGTCATCCTCCTCCTGTTCTGGAAGGCGACGGCATCTCTCAGTATCGTCCCTCTAAACCTTTTTTCCGGCGCCTCCAGCTTCCCGCTACTTGCCATTCCGCTCTTCATCCTGGCCGGCGGCCTCATGGAGACTTCGGGAATCTCGCTCCGCCTGGTCAACATGGCCAATAGCATGGTCGGCTTTATTCGCGGGGGTCTCGCCATGGTCACGGTGGTAGCCACCATGATTCAAAGCGAGATTTCCGGCTCCTCTGTAGCTGACGCAGCGGCGATCGGCAACGTGGTGATCCCGGCGATGGAGAAGCGCGGCTATCCCAGGGCGCTGAGCGCCGCCATCGTATCCAACGCGGCGTCGGCGGCAATTCTCATTCCCCCGTCGATCCCGATGATCATCTACGCATGGATGGCCCAGATATCGGTCGCCAAGCTTTTTTTCGCCGGCTTTCTTCCAGGTTTTATCGCCTGCGGCGCCATGATGGCTCTCTGCTATTATTACGCCAGGAAATACAATTTACCGGTGGAGCATAAGTTCTCCATCCGCCAGGTTGGAAAAACAACACTGGATGCCTTCTGGGCGCTTTCCATCCCCATTGTGATCTGGGGCGGCATCTTTCTTGGGATCGCTACGGCTACCGAAGTCGCGGCTCTCGCCGTGCTGGCGGCCTTTATCATTGGCGTATTTATTTACCGGGAGCTGCCTACGCGCGAGACCGTACGCGTGCTCAAAGATTCTGCCGGACAGACTGCGGTCGTCATGCTCATCGTGGCTTCATCGGCGGTGCTCGGTTGGTACCTGACGAGCGAGCAGATCCCGCAAAAGTTCGCCAGGATGATATTGGATACAACGTCGAACAAGTACCTGATTCTGTTTTTTCTGAATATCTTTTTCTTTGTCGCTGGGATGTTTTTGCATTCGGCGGCGGCCATCATCTTGATCGTCCCGATCGTCATGCCGCTGATCCGGCAGATCGGCGTGGACCCGATTCACTTCGGCATCATCGTCACGATCAACCTCGGGGTCAGCCAGCAGACTCCACCGGTGGCCACGGTCCTGTTCATCACCGCAGCCATCGCCCGGATACCTTTCTGGGAGGTTTTCAAGGCAGGCTGGCCCTTCACCCTCGTCCTGGCGCTCGTGACCCTCCTGGTAACCTACGTGCCATGGATCAGCCTTGGCCTGGTGAACATGATCAAGTGGTAGGCAGACCGCTGATAAAGGAGTTTTTAGCCCAGCAGATTCACATCGTATTCGAAGTGTATTCTATGTGCATCCCGGCGCTAAAGCTATGGGCATGGTCAAGGACAGCCTCAATTTTGTCCCGTATCATGACGACTTGATATCGTCCGGCCAACTCGTCGTTGCGCCTTTTCTCAGACAGTCAAAGT
>MGRY01000131.1:33976-34113 GCA_001799045.1 Deltaproteobacteria bacterium RIFCSPLOWO2_02_56_12
TGACGGTAAATGATGCGAATATCGCCTTTACGCACACGAAAAATATCATCTCTAGCCACAAGTTTTTTTATGTCAAGGCCCGTGGTGTTGCTGTTAGCTAACTGGGTAAGGATACGTTTTACCACTTGACGCTCTTT
>MGRY01000132.1 GCA_001799045.1 Deltaproteobacteria bacterium RIFCSPLOWO2_02_56_12
CCTCACCTTTAACCTTCCCTGCCACAGACTCTACCCAGATCTCGTCTCCATCTCTGATCCCCTTGCGCTGGCCCGTCTCAGTGTTGATGAGAATTTTATAAGCATAGGGATTGTGCTCAGCTAAATCGTTCAGCCACGGGTTCTGTGTGGTGATCGAAAGGCTGTGAAAGGGAATCTTAAAGTTCACGACAAAGAGGTCGTGAGAAGGCGTGCCATCATTGTACGCGGGACAAGGTCTCCAGTCGGGCACGGCTTGATAATCAGCAGTGTCCCACTCCCGCCCCATCTGAGCGGCTACCTTGGCAACGGATTTCTTCGCCCTGAGCATGTTCTCAAAATAGACGGGGAAGCGGGGACGGATAAACGGACCGGGATACTTCTCCTCGACGGAGCGGGGCACCTTGTGATAGCCGTTCTTCTTAAACCATTCGATCCCCTGCTCCGGGCCGAATAACGATTTGGTCCAGGAATCGTAAATCTCGTTCATAGTGTAGCGCTTTGCCGGATCCAGCTTATACGGGTCCTTTATCCCCAGTGTCACATTCAAGAGTTTATAGACATCTCCCACAAACCCCATGCGGTCGGCGACCTCCATGAGCACATCAATCCAGCGTCTCGCCTGTCCCACGGGCTCAACCACAGGCTGTCTCAACCCCCAATAAAAATAGCCGGTCGCAGGACTCATGGTATGGCTCGGGCGGTTGGGAAAAAGATCGAACCGCTCCAGAAAATGGGCTTCGGGCATGACCAGATCTGCCAGCTCAGCCACTTCGTCCAGGTGCGTGCTGAAGGTCGCTATAAAAGGTATTTTCTTAATCGCTTCCGCGGTGATCTCAGGATTGACATTGTTCATCATCAAATTGCGCCGGCAAACAATCAGAACTTCCGGCTGATAGTCGAGGCCAAACTCCTTGGGATCCTGAAGGTTGATTTGGTACATGGGACTACGGTTCGTAGTGATAGGAAAGAGTTGGTGCAGCCCCAGATCATCGGGAGCCCTCTCCTCGAAGTCGTAGTATTTCGCCCCGTGTCCGATAGCTGATGGCGGAGTGATGAGACCCTCCACTGTCTGGCCTGGCATCCAGCGGCCGGATGGACCGACAAGATTGGGCCCTCGATGCGCCCCAGGAACATAAAAGGCCCCGACGATCATGTTCAATACCTGCACGGACAGGGCTGCATGCGCCCCATGTTTATGGGCTCCGGCGCCACGGTAGATATTAACCGCCACCGGACGGTAGGGGAGCGATTTGCCATCAATCATGATGGTGGAGCCGATCCTGGCTGCCGCACCGAACTCCTTCGCAATGCGCCGGATATTATCTGCAGGTATGGTAGTGATCGAGGCTGCTTTTTCAGGGGTGTAGCTCTTGACATGTTCCTTTAAGGCCTGAAAGGCCGTGCGGCATTTCTCCCCGCCGGCAACGAACGATCCCTCGAGAGCCGGCTCGATATCAGCCTGATCGAACGGGACAGCTCCTTCGGTGCGCAAATCCCACACTAATGGTTTTCCACGGGGCCCCTCCTTTAGATAGCTCCCGTCCTCTCCAACAAGGTAAGGGCCATTGGTCCTCCGGCTTAAAAATTCCCGGTCGTAGCAGCCCAGCTCGTTGAGCAAAACATTGATAAGACTTAAAATGAATGCCCCAGCGGTCCCCGGGCGAATCGGCACCCATTCGTCTGCCTTCGCCGCTGCGTTGGTCCCAACCGGGTCCACGACCACCACGCGCATCCCGCGTTTGCGCGCCTCGGCCATCTTCCGCGCCGTCACATTGGCATTGAGACCGGCCATGAAACCCTGTTGGTTCCCAAGCAGGATAGCGTAATTGCAGTAATCGAGATCAAAGTCCGAGTGAAACGCTCCGTTGGTCAGATACATCGATGAGTGAAGGTAGTTGCCACAGTAGTAGCCAACCCAGTCTGTGTTCGGTGTGCCGAAGGCGATCCCCCAGGCCGGGCGGATGAAGTAAGAGAGGGCGATCTGGTCAAAGCTGGAAACCACCAGTTTGCGCGGGTCTTTCTCCCGGACCTCGGTTAGCTTATCTATCAAAATCTCCAGCGCCGTCTCCCACGAAATCTCCTCCCACTTGGGATCTACGCCAATCCCCTTCTCTGGATTGGTCCGTTTAAGGGGAACCTTCACCCTAGACGGATCGTAAAGACCTATCAGTGCTGCCTGACCTTTGGCACAAAGATGCCCCTCGCTCGCCGGACAGTCCGGATCCCCTTCTACTTTTACCAAAACCCCATCCTTACGGTGCGCAAGGATGCCGCAGGCAGCAAAGCACATATCACAGACACTGTGGATCCAGACATCTTCGTTCTCTCTAGGTGCAATCACTTTCAACCTCCTTCCGGCGGATAGACCCCCACCACCACGCTGACCTTCTCTCCACTCCCTAACTTGGTCTCAAAGCCCTCTAGTTGGGCGATGTCGCAATCGTTCACGCACACAAGGGCAGTGGAGCGAAGCTCACCAACGCCCCTGAAGACACTCGAGCGAAAGGGATCGCCATGCCTTTCAGCAAGTCGCGCAAGAAGCTCACCAACCGTTGTCCCTGAAGTTATTTCTAGCTCTTCTTCCCTGCAGCCAATGACGTTTCGAACCAGACCAAGATAGGAAACATGAACGCGCGCTTCCATAAAAAGTCAAACTCATTCGGCTTATACGCAAATGACATGCCAGCGCCACTTGGCCCATCCCCCCCTACAACCTTAAGGCAGAACCTCCTTATTCCAGGAAGTAAGAAAAGGGAGCAGGATTTTTCCTATTCCTGCAACTAGACCGTGCAAGTGCAATTAGAAAGATTGATCAAAGCAAAGGTAAACGACAACCTCAGAGGTGAACGCGTTCTTAGCTTCCTTGCTTTTTTCTCAAGCAGCCCGTGAGACCTTTACCCGGATACATGAGTCCACCCCCGTTGAGACCGGATCGATTCTCTCTAAAGAGATCGGCAACAGAGTGTTGAAATGAACTCCTTTTCCTTTGGCGATCGGTTTGCCGGTCGCCCAACTGCCAAACACCCCCGCGATGCCCACAACCTCCGGATGAATGCACTCGGTGAGCTTCGCCTCACCCTTGACCTTGCCTGCCACAGACTCTACCCAGATCTCGTCGCCGTCTTTTATCCCCTTACGCTCGCCTGTCTCTGTGTTGATGAGAATTTTATAAGCATAGGGATTATGCTCGGCCAGATCGTTCAGCCACGGATTCTGCGTGGTGATCGAGAGACTGTGAAAGGGAATCTTGAAGTTCACGACGTAGAGGTCGTAGGGAGGCGTGCTATCATTGTACGCGGGACAAGGCTTCCACTCCGGCAACACCTGATAATCTCCCGTATCCCACTCCCGCCCCATCTGGGAGGCCACCTTGGCAACGGATTTCTTTGCCCTGAGCATGTTCTCAAAATAGACGGGGAAGCGGGGACGGATAAACGGACCGGGATACTTCTCCTCGACGGAGCGGGGCACCTTGTGGTAACCGTTCTTCTTAAACCAATCGATCCCGCGCTCCGGACCAAATAAAGACTTCGTCCAGCGATCGTACATCTCCTCCATCGTATAGCGTTGACTGGGGTCCAGCTTATACGGATCCTTGATCTCCCATTTTACGTTCAAGAGCTCGTAGACATCGCCCAGAAATCCCATGCGATCGGCAATCTCGAAAAGCACGTCAATCCAGCGTCTCGCCTGTCCCACGGGCTCAACCACAGGCTGTCTCAACCCCCAATAGAAATAGCCGGTCGCTGGACTCATGGTGTGAGTAAGAACGTTAGGAAAAAAGTCCAGTCGTTCCAGGGAATGGGCTTCGGGCAAGACCAGGTCTGCCAGCTCCGCCACTTCGTCCAAGTGGATGCTGAAGGTCGCTATGAAGGGGATCTTCTTAAGCACCTCAGCCGTAATCTCAGGATTGACATTATTCATCATCAAATTACGCCGACAAACAATGAGTACCTCGGGACTATAAGGAAGCCCAAACATCTTCGGGTCCTGAAGGTTGAGCTGATTCATAGGGCTGCGGTTGGTGCTGATGGGAAAGAGTTCATGGAGCTCCATACCTTCCGGCTTTCTCTCCTCGAAATCGTAGTATCGCGCCGCTCGGCCGATGGCTGAGGGCGGGGTAATGAGACCTTCAACCGTCTGGCCTGGCATCCAGCGGCCGGATGGACCAACGAGATTGACGCCCCGGTGCCCTCCGGGAACATAATAAGCGCCCACCACCATGTTGAGCGTCTGCACGGACAGGGCCGTGTGGGTGCCATGTTTATGAGCTCCAGCGCCACGGTAGATATTAACCGCCACGGGGCGGTAAGGGAGCACCTTGCCATCAATCATGATGGTGGAGCCGATCCTGGCTGCCTCACCAAACTCCTTCGCAATGCGCCGGATAGTATCGGCTGATATCGTCGTGATCGGCGCGACCCGCTCCGGCGTATACCTCTTCACATGCTCCCTTAGGGCCTGAAACGCCGGCTGACACTTCTCGCCGCCTACTTCAAACGAGCCCTCAAGCGCCGGATCAACCTCACCCTGATCGAATGGCACTGCCCCCTCACTCTTCTGATCCCAAATCAGAGGCTTACCGTTTGGACCCTCCTTGAGATAACTCCCATCCTCCCCTACCAGGTAAGCAGCATTGGTCCTGTAACGCAAAAATTCCCGATCGTAGCAACCCATCTCGTTCACCAGCACATTGATGAGACTTAAAATGAATGCCCCATCGGTCCCCGGACGAATCGGGACCCATTCGTCCGCCTTCGCCGCTGCGTTGGTCCCAATCGGGTCCACGACCACCACGCGCATACCCCGCCTGCGCGCTGCGGCCATTTTCCGCGCCGTCACATTGGCATTCAGCCCCGCCATAAAACCCTGCTGGTTCCCAAGCAGGATAGCGTAATTGCAGTAATCCAGATCAAAGTCCGAGTGAAACGAACCATTGGTCAAGTACATCGAAGAGTGGAGGTAGTTGCCGCAGTAGTAGCCGGTCCAATGGTGATTGGAGGTGCCGAAGGCCAAGGCCCAGGCTCCGCCGATGAAATAGGTGCTCGCAATGTGATCGAAGTTGGAGATCAGCAGCTTGCGGGGATCCTGCTCCCGCACCTTGGTTAGCTTCTCTACCAGAATTTTGAGCGCCGTTTCCCAGGAAATCTCCTCCCACTTGGGATCTACACCAATCCCCTTCAGCGGATTGGTCCGCCTAAGCGGAACCTTCACCCGCGACGGATCATACACCCCTATCAACGCCGCCTGCCCCTTCGCGCAAAGATGCCCCTCGCTCGCCGGACAGTCCGGATCCCCCTCTATCTTCACCAAAACCCCATCTTTTCGGTGCGCCAGAATCCCGCAGGCGGCAAAGCACATATCACAAACACTATGTATCCATACGTCCTCTTTCACTATAGGCGCTACCACTTTTAGCCTCCTTTCGGCTGATAGGGAAACCACGTAGAAACGCGGCAGGAGCCGCGCATCCTACGGTCTTTCAACTTTCCGTAGGGCTTCTTGGGCGTATTCGGAGCGTAAAATCCTATCCACAGTCATCGCTGGCGAAATCCTCCTTGCTAATTTCTCCTCATCCAGGATGACTTGCAGCCCGGCAACATTTATAGAGCCATTCGCGGGGATGCCCGGAATCAAGGGGTACTCCTCCTCCCACATGCCCTGATCCATATCTTGTTCAAATTCCAGATCGGAGGCTTTGATAATCGCCATCATTTCGGGATGGTTTTCAGGATTTTTCATGAAGCGATAGCCCTGGATAAGCCCTGCTAAAAAACCGACAACCGTTCCCCGGTTCCTCTCCAAGAAAGAGCCTTTTACCGCAATTGCCCGCAACTGGTAACCGTTGGGCAGGTATTCTTCCAGGTCCGCCAAGATGGGATAGCCGGCCCGCTTGAAATCGTTGGCATAGGCCTTATGAGCGATACGCGCATGGATTTCGCCCCGATCCAATTTTGGGGCTATGGATCTAAAAGATGAAGCCCCTGTATGGGGGATAAAAATCACATCCCCATCAGGCTCCATGCCGGCCTTTTTCAGGATCATCGAACTCATGGTCAACGCCACTCCATTGGGTTCCCTGAGACCGACCTTCTTACCCCTGAGATCAGTGACAGAGCGGATCTCTTTCGCGCCGACGAAGATCCCTGGGTAGGTATTGAGGAAGCCCCCGATGAGAAAAACCTCTTCTCCCCGATCTCTGGCCTGTAGCGCTACAGGTGTCTTCAGATCAATCACAATGTCGATCTCATCCTCGATCAGGGCTTGCAGACTCTTTAGATCGGTACCGGTAGCTGAGATCTCTACTTCCAGGCCCTCTTTCGCGAAATAACCCTTAGCATTGGCCACCGTGGGCGCAACGCGATGGAAAAGATGGTAGTGACCTGCGGCAACTTTAAGCTTTTTGTTCGCCATCTTTCACCTTATCAGGCTTTTTAATTAGGCAAATAACATGCCACTGCATTTTTCTCCTGACCTCTTAACTCTAGATACAGCCATGCTCACCCGATGATCTGGGCAGATCCGTTGTCGGCAAAATAGCGCATGACGCCGGAAGAAAATCTTCTGCCTGCCCTCTAGGGGAACAGACCTTGGCAGTCTTATCCTACACCGCAGAGCATCTCACGGTTTTCGACACAGGCATTCTCACTCTCTCAAGTAAGAAAACTCAGCGGCTTTTTCTTAATTTCAGTAAACGTTGGGGCCGATTTTCCCTTTGTTTCGTCTTTCATTACAAATTAATCAAGGGAACTCAAGAGAGAAGTCTCCCATGGCATCAAAATTGCTTCTTACTAGTAAATTTAAGGCATTGATTATCCATGCATCATGTAATATTATTCGTTGCTGGAGGTGAAAAATGAAACTGCTCTTTTTGACCCCTCCTATGGGCAACTGGGTTCGGTGGGGCTCTAAGCACATTGCCTGCAATCCGCTCCATGCCCAGCTCGCGGCCTTCGTAAGAGAAAAGAAGGCGGCAGAGGTCGCCGTATTAGATTGCCGGGCGCTGGAGCTTAGCGAGCAGGAGATGGTTGAGCGAGTCAAGGAAGAATCGCCGGATGCGGTCTTCCTCGGCACGCGGTTGATCACAGACGGCGGCGCCAAGCCGATAGTGCGGACTCTCGAGACAGCCGTTACGCTCAAAGAGGCCATCCCCAGCTTGATCACGATAACGGGAGGCCTGGGCATTTCCGCAATGTCGAAAGAGCTGCTTACCCTCTCCCCACAGCTTGACTTCATCATCGTGGGCGAAGCGGAACCGACCCTGCTCGAGCTTCTGGAGGAGCTGAAGCGGGAACAACCCCGTCCTGCGGAGGTCCGGGGACTAGCTTTCAGAAAGGATTCCAAGATTGCGCTCAGCCCGCCACGACCGCTCCTCCCTGATCTGAATCAGCTCCCCATGCCGGCCTATGATCTCTTCCCGATGGACAAGTACGTCGGCTTTTCGAAAATCGAAAATTACAACGAGGCTGTGACGAGCCGAGGGTGCGAGGGGGCCTGTAGCTTTTGTTATGAGTGGGGGCTGATCGACCCCAGACGGCGGCAGGACTTCTTTGTGCACCGAACCCGGAGCGGCAAATTGGCCGCTGATGAGATGGAGCTCCTCAATAAAACCTATGGGGTCAAAGCCCTCAACTTCCTGGACGACGACTTTAACTCCGAGCGTAAGAAGATGCTCGATCTCCTGGACGAGCTTGAAAAGCGCAATCTCGATATGGAGTGGTTTTTCATGGGCAGGGCTTACAACCTGATGCGGGACAGAGACCTGATCCCGCGGATGAGGAAGGCCGGCTGCTACCAGGTCCTGTTCGGTATCGAGGTTGGCACCAATGAGGAGCTCGCCCACCTCCACAAAAGCAAAGAGCCCTACACGGTCCAGGACCTCAAAGAGCTCGTCCGCCTGCTGCGTCAGAACGATATTGCCACGGTGGGAACCTACATGAACGGGTTTTGGGAGGATGATGCCGAAAAGATTAAAAATCGCTTTCGCACGGTCGACGAAATCGATCCCGACGTCGCCGTTATGATGCTTCTTACCCCGATGCCGGGCACTCAATCTTGGCGTCAGGGACTTAAGCAAAACCGCATTGAGAGTCTGGATCTCGATAATTGGGACGCGCTGCACACGATCATGCCCACGCGCCATCTGTCGCGCAAGGAGCTGGGAGAACTCTGCGCTCAGGCCAACCGGGAGTTCTTCAGCCAGCCCGAGCGAATCGAGCGCATCCGCAACGGTTATACGTCGCCTTATCCTCGGGCGAAGTTCGAGACCTATCAGGCCGCAGCTGATCTCATCGACCGATGAGACGCATGCGTCGACAAGTCTAAGAGCTTTGGAGCCCTTTTCCAAAGGTTGGAAAAAGAATCGGTCTTTGTCCCAACTTTAAAGAGGCAAAGAACGATCTCTGAAGGAGCCAAGAGAGTTCAATATCTTTATCGCCGGCTGGGTCCCGTAAGAATCTTTTGACAAGGAACAGAGCCGTTCACGAAGCTCATTCGTCAGCCAGGTTGACGAGTTGCAGGCCATACTCGCCAGGCTGGTAGCCACAGGCAGGGTCCTCGGCCAAGGGATCCCCGTAAGCGGCATAGGCCCGCGCCCGCGAGCCGCCGCAAGTCTCTCGGAACTCGCAGCGCCCACATCGTCCACCGAATTGCGCAGTATCGCGAATCCTCTTGAAAACTGGCGACTCACGGTAGATTTCCACCACGTCTGCGCTTCTCACGTTCCCGGCCACCAGTGGAAGAAAACCGGCAGGATAAACCTCTCCCGTATGGGAAATAAACATGATGCCGTTGCCGTCCCGGATGCCGAATCCCCTCCCTACCGAGGTTTCACGGATTTTAGCCAACGGGATTCCCTCGGCCCTCATTCTCGTGAGAGCTACCCGGCGAAAGTGCGGGGCCTCGGTCGTAGCGATCGCAAAGGAGGCCTCCTTAGAAAGATCGTAAAGCCAGTTGTGAACGGATTCGACTTCTTCAGGGGTGATCTCTCTTATCCCCTGCCCCCTTCCAACCTGAATGAGAAAAAACAAGCTCCACCGCATAACATCCAATCCGCTAACCAAGCGATAGATTTCCGGCAAATCTTCTCTGGTCTGCATCGTAACCAGGGAGTTGATTTGCAGGTCGAGTCCTTCCGCGCGCGCGGCGCGGGCCGCCTCGACTGTTCGGACGAAGCAGCCGGGAACCCCGCGAAAACCGTCGTGCCGCTCCGGCGTTGAACCGTCAAAGCTAAGCGATATGCTCTCGACACCACAATTCTTGAACCGTCGCAGCACCTCTTGTGTTAGCGCGTCGGTTCCGCTGGGCGCAACCGACAGACGAAATCCGAGCTTGGAACTATGCTCCAGGAGGGTAAAAAAATCCGGCCGCTTCAGCGGATCACCACCCGTAAGGACCAAGTGCGGCGCGCGCTTGCCAAATCCCCGCAGCTTTTCCAGCAAAGCCTTCCCCTCGGAAGTGGTCAACTCATTCGGGTCTCGTTCAGCGTGCGCCTCCGCCCGGCAGTGGCGACAGGCAAGGTCGCAGGCCCGGGTGGTTTCCCAGTAAATGAGAATGGGCGCCTCGGAATAGACCAGACGGCTTGGCCGACGTCCGCTTACCCCATGCTCTCCATTATGCGGTCCGATCACGCTTGTCACTTGGCATCCCCTTTTCTAGTCCCGACCCCGAGTCCGGTCGATGACATAACGAATCTCCTTAGAAAAACAAACCTCATTGAGCTGCTTCCTGACTCACGGGATTGCCTATTGCTGCTAACCCAGGCGGTCCTCGAGATCCTTGGCAATCGCGAGGTACTTTTCGTGAATCCCGGCTCCCAGCTCCTTTTCTTCATGCTCATCGAACTCCCTGAGAAGTTTTTTATGCTCTTCCGGGGTCAGAGCTGAATCCACCATTTCGAACAGAACCTGGTCCTCTTTGGCGATATGCTCCCGCAAGAGGCGGAGGTAAGCCCTGGCATTCTGGAAGAGCTCAGTTCTCGCCGCTTGGGGATCCTGCTGAGCATGGGATAAAGCCGTGACCATCGCCTTTACATATCCACGCCCTTCTTCGTGCTCGAAAAGCATCATGCCAATAGGACCTCCCTCCCGCGGAATCCCGTGCTCCTCCAACGCCGGGAACAAAAGCCCTTCCTCTTTTAAATGATGACACTTATCAGCGAAGTTGCGGATAAAATCGATGGCCTTTTCCCAAAGCTCTACTGGAATTTCTCCTGGGCTTTTCGTGAGTTTTTCCACGGCGCCAAGTACCTTCTCGATAATCCGGTGCTCTTGTTTTAAGGCTTCCGTGGCCTTTTCAAAGTGATGATGCTCATGAACCGTTAATGGACTCGCCATTATGTTTTCTCCCTTCTATTGGAAAGACGACAGGTTTACTGTGCCTCACGCTCTTCAGCCTGACCTGCCCTGACAGAGTAGATATTATTTACCAGAAAAAGCACAATACTCAAAACATTGAGCAGACCACCCCACTTTTTTCCTCCAGCCCAAAGCGTCAGGTCCCCACCAACCCGCAGAAGCAACGAAACATGGAGCAGCCCGAGATGGCCGTAAAAGGCGCGCCGAAACGGCATAGCGAGCTCCGTTATTGACGGAAAAATGATGGGGGCGTGGGCAAAAATCATCGAGAAAACAAATCCCAGAAAGATCGCATGGAGCACGGCATCATAGTAATGACCTGAAGTAAAAAGATCAGCGAAGAGAAAACATAACAGCCCTCCGATTCCCAGCCAGAGATAGCCGGAGAGCAGACAGACGGCCATAAAGCGCGGCAGGCCGACGTGCCGAACCGTGCGCCAGGCGATATCGAAGCGAAGCAGCCAAAGGGCCAGGGCTACCAGCGCTATGGCGCTAAGTCTTAGGCCAGACCCAAATGCCCATAGCGAGATGGCGAGCCCGAGGAGAAAAACTCCTACGCACACGTGAAACGCTGCACGGCTGATCACGGAGAGACGCGTCAGGCGGGAGAGTTCCAATCTCTCTCCAGCAATGGTGATTACCAGGAACCCGATCCACCAGGGAACAACCCGACTTAAGGGATAGCCGGCAGACCAGAGCAGGTTGCCTACAAACCACAGAAAAGCTCCAAGCCCCATCGTCAGCAAGAAATCCGATAGGTGCTGGCGACAAAGAACAACGAAGATGGCGACCAAGAACAAGCTGGCCGCTGTTGCCAGGAGAGGAGCGGCAGGCAATGGCATGTCGGCAAGCAGGGCAAGGGAACTCATTGCGGCCAGGAGAGGCCCACCATAAGGCCAGGAGCGCATCAATGCTACGGAGCGCTCCAGGCAAATGAGGGTTCCCAGAAAACCCGTGATCATGAGTGGTCCATGGTTGGCAGGCAAGTTCAGAACGGGAACAGGGAGATCCCAGCCCAACCGGACAAGTCCAGCCCAGAGGGCCGCCAGGAGCGAAAGGGCGGCCAAGGCCATCAAAGGAAAGCGTGAGAGCTTCAGGGAGATCATGATTACCGTGCTGCGAACTGCAACTACCCAGGACCAATTTTGTGTTGACTCCTAGATAGAGTCTTGAAAGAAAAAAGGCAAGGGCTACGCCGCGTCGGGTGCTCCTTGCAAAAAAAAACGAAAATCATGAGCTAAACTTCCTAACCATTTATTCCCAAAAATAAGAACCTAGCCCTTCGTTTTTCTTCCTTTTGGAAATCCCAAAATGATTTTCGATTCCAAAGCGCTTGTATTTCTCAACAGTTTAGCTTATAGTCCGTTTGGTATAAGTTTTGCTCATTTGCCGAGCAACCGTATTCAATTGAACTTATGAGCAGATTTTTTTCAGGTCGGAGAATCTCTTTCATCTTGGCTTCGAGCCTCGTCCTCGCCCTTCTCTTTACTTCGATAGTCTACGCTTGTGCCGGGCTGGCTTCGATAAGGATAGCACCCCACTCCGCTTCCATGAATAGTAAGGTGGAAAGAGGCCCGTGCGGCGAGCACAAGCAGGACATCTGTCAATCTATTAGGGAGCGCTCTCTCTCTATTCAAGCTTCAGTGCCCGCGACAGATCTTTCCCGTGGGAGCCCTTCGGCGTTGCCGCAAGAGATAGCCCCATTATCCAATAGTTCCAGCGAGCATCTGTTGCTCGCAACTGCCTACCATCTCTTCTTTAAACTACCGTTGACATATCCTTATCTCGTCCTGCGCATTTAGGACCTCCGCCTTTTTTTCCGCCGGCTCGCGCTGATGGCGCGGGCTGCGTTGTTCCGAAAAATTTCTTTAGAGATTGACTGTAGAAACGCGGCTTTTGTTCCGCGTTACCGGAGGTTTCATGAGAAAGCGGTGTTCCGTCAGCGCCGTGGTCGTTTATCTGGCTTTGCTCTTTTCTTCGAGCGCATTCGCGGCCGAATTCGCCGCGACGCTGAGTCTCTCGGCTGCGGTCAAGGAGGCTCAGGGGAAAAACCCCGAGATCACTTTCTTGCGCGAGCGACTCCAGTCCATGCGCGCCAGGGCAAATCAGGCCCCCTACCTGGAAGACCCGGAGATTTCTTTGCAAACCTGGGCTGTCCCGCTGTCGAACCCGACTAATCTGAGCCGGGCAGATTCTAACATGATCGGCATCCGCCAGAAGTTTCCCTTCTTCGGGAAACTGGGTCTCAAGGAAAAAATCTCCTTGCAAGAGGCGAAGATGGCTGAGGAAGAACTCCGGTCAAAAGAACGGGAGATCATCTCCAAGGTCAAGATGACCTATGCGGATCTCTTCATGGCGCAAAAGATGATTGAGATTAACCGCGAGCAGTTGGAAATCATGCGCGCGATCATCCGAGCCACCGAGGCCCGCTACCAGGTGGGCAGGGTAACCCAGCAGGATGTCTTTAAAGCTCTCCTCGAACAAAGCGAGATTATGAATCAACTGATTTTGGCTGAGGAGGAGAGGCGAGCATCCGAGGTAAGGCTCAATTCTTTGTTGAATCGGTCGCCGCAAATTCCCATCGAAGTGCCTGGAGAGCTTGCGGTCCCCGAGCCTAGTCTTACTCTTCCGGATTTGGAGCAAGCCGCATTGACTGATCGTCCGGAGATCCGACGGGCCGAACAAGGTATCGAGAGGACGGAGAGGATGTATGACCTGGCGGACAAGAATCGTAAGTTCCCCGACTTCATGCTTGGGTGGGATTATTCCTGGATGCCCACCGAGATGACGAAAAACCGCTATCAGGCCATGGTAAACATTACGATTCCATTTTCCCCATGGACGATTGGCCGGCGTAACTACGAGGTGGAAGAGGCCCTGGCAGAAAATCGGGCAGCAAAGGCAGAACTGGACGCGGCAAAAAACATGACCCTGAGGGAGATCGGTGAGTCTCTGGCCAAGGTCCGGGCCGGCAAGAGATCCGTCGAGCTTTACCGCGAGGGACTCTTATCTCAGGCCGATCTTTCCTTCAAAGCAGCGATGGCAGCCTATCAGACCGGAAGAGTGGAGTTCGTGAATCTTCTCGAAGCGCAGCGTGCCTTACGCGAGGCGCGGATGGGTTATTTCAAGACATTAGCGGCTCTCACCCAAAATCTCGCAGAGCTGGAGCGGGCAGTGGGTAAGGAGCTTCCCTGAAAGGTTAAAGGGTTCAAGAGTTTAAGGGTTAGGAGACAAAAATTATGAAAGAGAAAAAAATTTTAAAACTGTTCGGTATGTTTGGTCTAGCCCTGGCGCTTGTAGGCCTGGGTTATTGGTGGGGACAAAGCGACAACAACGGCGTCCACGCGAATCCCTCTACGCGCCAGTCCATGGCTGGAATGGAAGGAATGGAGGCCGCAGGTGTCCAGGAGATGGCCTCTGGATCGGTTAATGTGAGTCCTGAAAAGCAGCAGCTTGTAGGCATCAGGACCGCCCCGGCCGAGTTCCGCCCTTTGACCAAGAAGATCAGGACCGTAGGGATCGTCACCTACGATGAGACCAAGGTCGCCCAAGTCTTCACCAAGGTGGAGGGTTGGATCGAAAAACTCTTCGTTAACTACACCGGCAAGCTGGTGGAGAAGGGGCAACCCCTGTTCACCCTTTACAGCCCTGATTTAATCGCGACGCAGGACGAATATCTGCTTGCGCTCCAGGCGAAAGAATCTCTCGTCTCCAGCTCTCTCCAGGAGATCCGCGCGGGATCAGCCTCCCTTTTGGAAACGACACGCCGGCGCCTCAGCCTCTGGGATATTTCCGATGAGCAGATCGCGGAGCTGCAAAAAAGCCGTCAGCCTAAAAAAAACCTTACCTTCTTCTCACCCTCGAGCGGCTTCGTGATTAAGAAGGACGCCTTCCAGGGTATGAAGGTCATGCCGGATAAAGAGCTCTATACCATCACTGATCTTTCCACCGTCTGGGTAAATGCGGATATTTACGAGTTTGAGCTACCCAACGTCCGCGTAGGACAGACAGCCACGATTACCCTATCTTATTTTCCGAACCGGCCTTTCACCGGACGCGTTTCTTGGATCTCTCCGGTTCTTGACGAGAAGACCCGAACGACAAAGGTGAGGCTCGAGTTCTCGAATCCCGACTTCAGCCTCAAGCCGGAGATGTACGCCAATGTCGAGATTAATGTGGACACGGGCAAGGGGTTGACCATTCCCGATGAGGCAGTCTTGGATTCCGGCCTAAGAAAGATGGTTTTCCTGGATAAGGGTGAAGGCCGCTTCCAGCCCGCGGAGGTGAGGCTCGGCGGGAAATTCGACGGTTACTACGAGGTGCTTTCCGGAC
>MGRY01000133.1:0-5093 GCA_001799045.1 Deltaproteobacteria bacterium RIFCSPLOWO2_02_56_12
TCCTGAGCGGAACTATCTTAACCGCCTGCACAGCAGGCTGGGGGACGGAGCAGCACCGAGCGAGCGAGGGGAGCGCGAGTGAGGCTATTGATACGCTTAGGGTTTTCTTGTCCTAGAGTTTGGAGGCTCTTCGCCCTTGGCGATGGCTACAGCGGTTTTGGCGAGAGCCACAGGGCTGGGACGATCCGAGGCGCTGCCGTCTCCGGTATAGATCCAGCGGACTTTTCCTGTCTGATCGACGACAAAGGTTACCGGCGCGGCAACGAAGCCGCTCCAGTGACCCTCTTGTCCAGCTCCGACCGCGCGGATCAACTCCCCTTTCGGATCACTGAGGAGACGCAGGGGATAGGGATCGAGGGAGATGTGAGGACGGTCTTCCTGGCAGTCACGCGTCACCCGCTCTCTCAGCTTTCTTCCCTCTTCCGCAGGCTCGACGCCGACGCCGAGGATCTGGATCTTTTCGGGAACGTATCTTTCAGATTCATAAACGAAGGCCGTCACCTGGGCCCGGCACCAGGGTCACCAGCGGCCACGGTAGAAAAAGACCACGGTTGCAGGCGCCCGGGCGAAGATCTGTGGAAAATTCACGGCCTCGCCGTCGATGTCTTGAAGCTTCGCCACAGGGAATTTTTCGCCAATTGCCAACTCAGCCATTTTTCTCCCTCAGCCCCTCCTCAATGACTCGAAGACCTTCTCGGCCGTAATGGGCAGATCCTTGATTCTCACGCCCACGGCATCTTCGACGGCATTGGCAATAGCCGCGGCTACGGGGATGTTGGAGGTCTCGCCGATAGCCATGCTGTTGTACGGCCCGGGTCCTTTGGGGGTCTCCGTCACAACGGTTTTCATAGGAGGTATGTCTTGGATGGTGGGGATCTTATAATCGCCGAAATGCGTCGTGGCCACTTTGCCGTCTTCGATTATCAGATGCTCCATCAAGGCGTAGCCGATTCCCATAACAGTCCCTCCGTCAATCTGACCCTGGTGCATGAGGGGATTGAGCACAGTGCCTGTGTTATGGGCTTGGGTGTACTTCCTCAGTTTGATCTGCCCTGTCTCCGGATCGACCTCGACTTCGGCAATTTGAGCGCACATGGAGGCCTGATGGACTTTGGTGGCGTCGCTGTAACTGCCGATCACGCTGATGGGCGAGCCTTGCGACTTGACCAGCTCGGCGTACGTCATGCGCCGCTCCGCCCTCTTATGGAGAACCGCCCCATTGGAGAGCACGATCTCATCGGGCGAGCATCCCATCTTTTCAGCCGCGACCCTCTTGATCTCGGCGACGGCTTTCATTGCGGCGTCGTAGCCCGCATTCCCATAGACCCGCGTGCCCCTGCTGCCCCCGATTCCGGTGTCCTTGATTCCGTGTTTGGTATCGAGGGTCTGCACTCGAATTTTCTCCAGCGGAACTTTAAGCTCCTCGGCGACGATCTCGCACAGAAGCGTGTAGGTCCCCCCGCCCTGATCCAGCATGGCGGAGGCGAGCGTGACAGCTCCCTGTTCATCGATTTCCAGTGCCACAGATCCTTGACCACTGTTTGTAACCCACTGCACAAGGGCCACCCCACGGCCTACGTTCTTGGGCTTTGGCTTGTAATAGCCGGCCTCTTCCAAAGCTCTCTTCAATGTCTCTTCGGCCTTGATATAATCGATCTTCTCACCTACAGGATCTACGTCACCGTCACGCATCAGGTTTTTCTTCCTGAACTCAGCCGGCTCCATACCCAGTTTTCGCGCCACCAAATCGAGCTGGCTTTCGTTGGCAAAAAAACCCTGCGGGTCACCGGGCGCGCGCATGTGACCGCAAGGGACCTTATTGGTGTAAACCATATGCTCTTCTATGAACACATGAGGGATTTTGTAAGGGCCGGCTGATAAGTGCGGACCGTTGAGAAAGCCGTTCGGCTTGAAAGCACCATAGGCTCCGCTGTCAAAAATAAACTCCATATGGTGCGCGACCAGCGTGCCGTCCTTTTTGACTCCGGTCTTTACCTTGATAATCGAGGCGTGCCTTGGATTGCCGGCCACAAACTCCTCACTGTAATCCATGATCATCTTGACCGGCCGGCCGCTCTTCCGGGAGAGGAAGTAGCAGACCGCGATATCCATGAAATCGCCCTTGCCGCCGAAGTCTCCGCCGATGTAAACAGGATGGATCACCAGCTTTTCCGGGGGGATTCGAATGGCATTGGCGACCTGTTCCCGTATCGCGTAGGGCACTTTACTGCACGACCAGATCTCCGCCCCGCCGGACTCATTCGCTTGGACCACGCAAGAATGGGGTTCTAAGTAGGCATGATGAACCGTCTTGGTTGCGAAGGTATTTTCCACGATCAGCTCTGCCTGCTTAAACCCTACGCTAATGTCTCCTTTCTTCCAGGTCTTATAGATAAAGTCATTACTCGGCGCCGCCAGTTTTTCGGGCAGCCCTTTATAATGCATCACATCCGGATGGATGAGCGGCGCAGAAGGCTCCATTGCCTTTACCGGATCCAGCACAGGCTCAAGGTCCTCATATTCGACCTCGATGAGATCCAGCGCCTGCTCGGCTATCTCCTCGCTTTCCGCCGCGACCGCCGCCACTTTTTCGCCTATGAACCTGACCACCCCATCAGCCAGAATGGGCATGTCATAGACCCGTCTGCCGATCTTCAGTCCCGTTACATCCTCACCTGTAACGACCGTCTTGACGCCCGGGAGATGCAGGGCCCGGCTCGCATCTATGCGTTTGATGCGCCCGGAGGGAATCGGGCTTCTCAGGACTTTGCCCCAAAGCATCCCGGGCAAAGTCACGTCCACCGTATACTTCGCCCTTCCGGTAACCTTATCTTTGCCCTCGACTCTCGGAGTGGGAATACCTACGACCTTTTTTATCGCCATCACTTCACCTCGAAGAATTATTTTTTGGGAACTCCGCCCTGACCGCCCAAAGATCTTGAGCCGAGCAAGGCGGAGTCAACATTTGGCTCCCCGGGAGGGACTCGAACCCCCGACCTAGTGATTAACAGTCACCCGCTCTACCAGCTGAGCCACCGGGGATGTATATAGAAGAAATAACACAGCCCAAGCACAAAACCAAGTTGTTTGGATGGTGTCGAGCGATAGGAGCTTACCGACTATTAAAAGGAGGGCAGCGCGTGCTGACAAAGGATGGACAACCATGCTATACGACGGGCAACGGAACTGAAATTTAACAGGAGGAGGTTTATATGATCAGACAGCGTTTCGCTTTATTGGCTGTATCGTTCGCACTTGCCTTTATGACAAATAGTCCGGCTCGGGCCCAGACCTCTTTTGAGGGCAAGACAATGCGCATCATTGTAGGTTTTGCTGCTGGAGGCGGCTATGACACGTACGCCCGGGCCATAGGACGGCACCTGGGCAAGCATATCCCCGGTAATCCTACCGTCCTCGTCGACAACATGACCGGAGCCGGAAGCCTTATTTCAGCCAACTACCTCTACAAAGTGGCCAAGCCTGATGGCCTCACCCTCGGGCATTTCTCCGGAGGTCTATTTATGGGCCAAGTCCTGGGGCAGCCGGGGGTCGAGTTTGATGCCCGAAAATTCGAGTTTATCGGGGCCGCTCTCGGCGAAGACGTAGTCTGCGGTCTGACCAAGGCCAGCGGCATCACGAGCGTCGAGAGGTGGATGGCTTCGAAGACACCGGTCAAGTTAGGAGGCAATTCTCCCGGGGTGACACCCGATAACGCGGCCAGGATTGTGAAGGCGGCCCTCGGGCTTCCGATCCAAGTCATTACCGGGCATAAAGGGACCTCCGCCATTCGTCTGGCTATAGACAGCGGCGAGTTAGCCGGGGCTTGCTGGTCCTGGGAGTCGATGAAGGTGACCTGGCGCAATGCCCTGCAAACGGGTGATGCGGCCGTGGTCATTCAGGTGGTTGCCAAGCCATTCCCTGATCTGCGCAATGTTCCACTGGCGATAAACCTGGCCAAGACCGACGAGGCGCGCAGGCTGATCAAGTTGGGTGTCCAAGATGCCGCCGCCTACGCCCGCCCCTTTGTTCTGTCTCCCGGCACTCCGAAGGAGCGGGTCGAACTCCTGCGCAAGGCCTTCCAGGATACGTTAAAGGACAAGGCCTTCCTCGCGGAAGCAGATAAGGCGGGGCTAATGCTCGATCCCTTGAGCGGCGAAGAGTTGACGAAGATGGTTGTGGACCTCGGCACACTGGACTCCGCTTTTCTAGCTAAGCTGAAGGGAATCCTTTACGACTAGTCGAGGGACTCAAAATTTTTCTTCGACGTGAAGCGTGCTCACTGGGGAAAAAAAGGGGGACAGGCTAGAAAACTCGGCCTATAAGAACTCGAAAACTAGCCTGACCCCAACCGCCAGGACTTGTTATGTCGACCTGAGTCCGACTGGCAGATTTTGACACTGGCCCCATCACCATCTGCGACTAAAAACCCCAACTTCGTTGTCTGGTCTGCCCTTGATTTAGTATTACATTTAGCCTAAGTTGTATATAAACAATTTAGGAGGTTATCTATGGCTAAGGCTTTGACGTCGCTCAGGATCGATCATGAGCTGGTAAGGAAGGCGCAGAGAGTGTTACGAGCCAAGAATAGGACTCAAACTATAGAGATGTCCCTGGAAACCGTGATCGAGATGGAAAAACACAGAAGATTTGTCAGGCGTTATAGCGGTAAGGCGAGCCGTCGTGACTTTAGCCATAGCTAATCTCGCCATCATCGATACTTCCGTTTACATCGACAACTTAAGGTCCGGCCGCTTTCAGAAGGAACTCCTTGAGCTTAAGTTTGTTGTTCGCGCCAGCGCGGTTGTGTTGGCAGAATTGTGGAGAGGGGCTAGGTCGAGGGAGGCGGTTAGGGCCGTTGACTATTTAACCGCGAACCTGCGTGTCGTTGCTCCCAACGAAAGAGAATGGGTGGAGTCTGGAAAGATCGTTGGCCGACTAATGAGCGAAAGAAGGTATGATGATCGTAAGGCAAAGGAGATTCATTTCGACGTTCTCATTGCTATGACGGCGAGGAAAATCGGAGCCTATCTCATTACCTGCGATGCCGATGATTTTACGGCTATTCGTGGAATTATGGATTTTAACCTTATCTG
>MGRY01000133.1:5115-5286 GCA_001799045.1 Deltaproteobacteria bacterium RIFCSPLOWO2_02_56_12
GTGAAGTGCAATATCCGTTATGGTCTTAATTGGTCAACGGGCAGGCTAGCGTTGCCTTACCTTGGAAATGAGCTTTCGATGAAACATCAAAACTCTTTCGGTAAGCCTGCCTGTTTAAGAATACCATTTGCGGTGTGACGGGAAAGAATCTTGTTGTCTACTGGGAAATAG
>MGRY01000134.1 GCA_001799045.1 Deltaproteobacteria bacterium RIFCSPLOWO2_02_56_12
AGATGGCGGGTTTGGCTGAGGCGCTCAAGAGACAACAGAACCAGCATGAGATCAAGCCCGAGGCGCTGTACGCCGATGGCGGCTATGTGACCGAGAAAACTTTAACCGAAGCTGGGACAAAGGGGTCATGGGACAAAGGGGTCAAGTCTGCTCTTGGCTTTTAAGAGCTAGGCGTTGAGCTTTCTTACTCCGTTCCAGTCGTTAAGCCCTCCAGCGCCTACAAATTTCAGTTCTTAGTTTCGAATTTTGAGTTTTTAGTTTCAGCCTGATCCTCCCGAGGCGGACGGGTCTTTTTCGTTGCAGTACTCGAAAAAAGAGATTCAAAGAAATCGCCTCAAGAATCAGAGCGCCAGAGGAATGCGCTTCGAGCGCCGGATTTGCCGATCCCGCGTCACCAGAGGTATCCTGTGTACGATGCTCGTGGCGCCGATGATCTCATCTGCGGGGTCGCCCTTGAAGTCCAGAGTCTGGATTGCCCGACAAACCTCGAGTGTGAGCGGCCATGTTTGGATTCTAGCAAGAGTTCGTACCAGCTCCGGGTGGTCCAGATCGGCTTCGATGCGGCCTAACTGGGAGAGTTTGCTGATCTCCCAGAGAACGATCGCGGAAATACTCCATGCGTCGCCCGATAGCAAAGAGGCTTCGCGCCTGGTCAAATCGCCCGTCAACGCGTAGAGCAGGATGTGGGTATCAAGATTCAGCATCCCACTTTACGCCGGTCGATAAGATATTCCCTTTGATTTTGATCTTGCCCTTAAAGCTTCCAATCAGCTTTACGCTGTCGGTATGAATGGGAACGAGCTTGGCAACCGGTTTTCCGTGCTTTGTGATGATAATGCCATCGGGGCCTACACGATCCAGCAGGGCCAGGCACTGCTCCTTGAATCGGGCGGCAGGGACACTCTTCATAAAAAAACTATATAATAAACCGAAAAAATTGTCTAGTCAGAAAAAGTGGACACTTTTCTAAATTCGGTCGTTGGGGGATGCGAGCGGACTATCCCAGGTTTCCCCGCCTGGCCTCGGACACGATATAATCGCAGACGCGAAAGGCGTTTGCCTCGATGGTCAGTGCCGGGTTCAGCCCGCCTGAAGTGACGAAGACGCTGGCATCTATGATGAATAGATTCGGCATGTCATGGGAGCGGCACCATTTATCGACCACCGACGAGCCGGGACTATTTCCCATGCGGCAAGTGCCCATCTGGTGGTTGTGGAGCTTGCGCAGCCGCGAAGGTGGAACGATCACCTTGCTGGCTTTGACCGCCTCGAAGATCTCCCGCGAGCGTTTCGCGAGAAAGCTGCCCAGGCGGATATCGTTCTCATGGCTGGTGTAGGTGATGCGCGCCACGGGAAGACCGAAGCGATCCTTTACCTCGGGATCCAGATCCACCATGTTGCTCTCTACCGGCAAGCTCTCTCCGGTGCAGTGGCTGTGGAGATAGTGACGCCAGCTCTCGCGCATGGAATCTTTGTGCTTCAGGCCCCAGCGCGCGCCGTGAACCGGCTGGAGCGCATAGTCGACGGGATCCCCGCCGTGGGCTCTCGGATGGACAAAGCCGCCGCGAATGAAGCCTCTTCGACTGTCGGTCTTATAGAAGTCCTGCATCACCCTGGTGCAGGGGGATCCCTGATGACCGTCTACGGCTTCGGGGAAAATGGCGATAACAATCGGGCCGGGGGCATGTAGCATCAGGTTCTTCCCTACGAGTCCGCTGCTGTTTCCAACGCCCTCGGGGAAGCGCGACGACTTCGAGAGCAGTAGCAGCCTCGGCGTTTCCACCCCTCCTGCGGCCAGTAGAATCAAACGGGCGGACTGGAACTGTTCGGTTCCTGCTGAGTCGATATAGACCACGCCGGCCGCCCGCCCTCCACTATCCACCGAAATTTCCCGGGCCATAACGAGAGGGCGAATGTCGCATCGCCCGGTGGCCAGCGCCTTAGGCAAGAGCGCCTCTAAAGCGCTCGACTTCGCCCCTACCGGGCAACCGTATCCCGAGCAGAAACCTTTGTTGACGCAGCCCGGCCGCCCGTCGTAAGGACGGGAGAGGATAGCCATAGGCGTCGGAAAGGGATGGAGGCCTAGAGCGCGGCAACCGTTTTCCAGAATGGCGCCGGCGCTGTTGCGCGCAACCGGAGGGACAGGGTAGTCGCGTCTGCGCGGCGGATCAAAGGGATTGGACCATCCTTTGCCTGAGATGCCGATAGTCCACTCCGCTTTCTCATAGTAGGGTTCCATATCCTCATAACTGATAGGCCAGTCCTCGATCGATGTTCCCGCTACAGAGCCGTCGGTAGACTTCACCCGAAAGTCGGATTCGTGAAAGCGCCATGAGAGCCCGCTGTAGTGAACCGTCCCGCCGCCGACGCACATGGCATTGGAGAAGACCTGGACATCCGCGGATAGAAACTCCGTCGGGCTCTGCGCGTTGAGACGCCAGGTGCGGGGTTCCTGCTCCACCGTGGGCCAAAAAAAGTGGCGGCGCTTGGTAGAGATCTCGTCCTCCGGGGCAAAATCGCTCCTCTGGCGCCAGGGACCGCGCTCCAAGATCACAACCGACAGCCCCGCCTCGCTCAGCTCCTTGGCCGCCACAAGCCCGGAAGCGCCAGCCCCAATGATACAGACATCCACAGCTTCATTCCGGCTCATGATCGCTCCTCTTTTTAGGCGACGCGAAATCGTCGGGAAGATGGCCGTCGTACCAGCCAAGCGGCGATGAATACCCCTTCGGATAAGAAGGCCCCGGAAATCCCAGCATAGTCCAGCCCGCGCGGTCTTTGTTTCCGCCATGACGCGGATCGCCATAGAATCCTTCCATAGTATGCCGCACCAGGAGGGAGAAAAACGGGCTGGCTTTTTCTTCCAGCAGCTTGAGGATTCTATCCTGTTGCTCCGGTCCCAAGGAAGAAAACTCTTCCGCGGCAAATTGTCGACGCGCCAGCTCATCAAGCTCTCGGACGCCATCGAAGTACGATTGCGCGTGATCGCCATCATGGGTGGCAAGCGTCTGTTCGATATAGTCGATGACTCCGGCCTCCAATGCCCCCGGATCATGGTCGGCCGGGATAATTCGCGCCGCCGCCGCTTCAATCGTCGCTCTCTGATGCGAATTCAAGACCATAACGAATCCTTCCTAACCTTATCTAATACAAAACAAATCCGCCGGACAAGCGGGCATGCAACCTAGCGCCCCAGAGCAATAGTGATCGTTCCTCCGACGACGCAGCAGGAGGCAAGAGCGGTAAGGAGCTGTGGCGACATTCAGCAAGACTTAGAACAAAAGGGCGTCGAAGAAAAGAGGAGTTCTCAAACCCCGTAAGCCCTTATTGACAGTATGACTAGTCTATGACTATATAATGGTCATGAGTATTGTAAATGTAGCCACGTTGAAAGAGAAGCTGAGCTATTACCTGAAAAGGGTAAAAGAGGGAGAGGAAGTCGTGGTGACGTCTCACCGTCAACGGGTTGCTCGTATCCTCCCTGCATCTGCGCCAGAGTCCCAGTCCACGGAACCTTCCCGGCCCGTGAAGGATCTCCTAAAGCTGAGAGGGATAAAACCCAGGCGAACCATTTCCGCCGTGGGCACGCTCTTAGAAGATCGTCAGCGCAGATGACAGTTTACGTCGATACTTCCGTGGTCTTACGAGTGCTGTTCCGGGAGCCGAATCCGATAAAGGCCTGGGGTAAATGGGACAAGGGGTATAGCAGCAGCCTGTGGCGTGTCGAGGCGCTAAGAACCGTGGATCGTCTTCGGCTCTCCGGCAATCTTTTTGACGGAGAAGTTGCCGATCTGACAAGAGACATTCGGGTTGTTCACGAGACCTTGGCAATCCACCCGGTAAGTGAAAGGATCCTACAAAGGGCAAGCGAATCCTTTCCGACGGTTGTGGGAACCCTCGACGCCATCCATCTGGCCACGGCCCTAGCCATACGCGAAGTTGAGAAGGTGGACTTTTTCATGACCCACGACCTCCGGCTCAGCACAGCCGCCCGAAGCCTCGGCTTTACAGTTCTTGGCATTGAATAACGCCAAGGAGAAATGGGGTCTTGAATCTCAGGAGAAGAGGATGCTTCTATGCGAAAAAAATATTCCAGTGGCTGGGAAGAGAGTTCGTCGCCCTCTCCTGCGAGGGCAAGGCAGGGCCCACGGCGAAAGAGCAGACGCAGGATATCTTTCGGCGCTTTGAGGAAGAGCTGCGTTCGCTGGGACTCTCGTTAGACAACACCGTCCGGACTCGGCTCTGGGCAAAAGACAGGCAGAGCCGAAACTTAGGAAGCGGCGAAAGGGTTGTGGTCTTAGCGGGGAAGGCGAGATCGACAAGTTCCAGCTACATCGCGCCGGGCCACTTCGACTCCGACGCCCGCGGCGCTCTGGATCTTCTTGCGATGAAACCGTCGCGCCCGGGTCTTGAAAAAATCCTCAAGGAATACGACCCGCCCATGATCCCCCTGCGCTACCTCATCTACGACTCCGCCGTCTTTCTCTCCGGTGTCACCGCCGTGCTGCCGACACTTGAGAATCAATTGACCGACATCCTCCCCCGCATCGGGGGCTCGCTTAAAGACGCAGGAAGCTCATGGGACAAGGTAGTGAAAGTCTCCTTCTTCCTGCACCGGAGCCAGACGCTTAGTTTGTTAAAGGATCTTTTCCGGCAGCGTGTTGCGGTGGATATTCCGCAGATGGAATACGGTTTCGTGGACGGCTACTCTGCGGAAGGAAAGCTAGTCGAGATCGAAGTAACGGCCGCAATATAGCCGGGCCCGTCTCGACTGAAGAAACGGAGAGTCAGATTTTTTCTGGCGGTCCATTCCCGACATCGACGTCCCCAAACTGGCAACCCTGGAGAGCTGTGTCGCCTATATCTTAAACCGCATTACTCCAAGTTGACGTAAGCCTACTTTATCGGTTAGTCTCCGCCCAAAAATGGTGATCCGGGAAGAGGACGCTCGCCCGTACCGTCCTATACCCTTTTGATCGTGGGACGGCATCTGATGGTCAGGACGATTTCGGAGTTCTCAATTGCCGTAAAAACCTGGAGGCTGGAAAATGAAAAGATCTCATAGAAGGATATCCCCTGTTTTGGCGATCGTCCTTTCCGTCGCTCTTCTTATCATCTTAGGGCTGCAAGGTCGGGGCAGCGGCGCACCTACACGGGAACAGCCGCCCAAATCTGCTCCGTCCAAAGAGGTCCTGGTTCCCCTGAGGGTCGCCTATAGCGCGATCACCGTCAATCAGGCTATTCCCTGGATCGCTCACGATGCCGGCTTGTTCAAAAAAAATGGTTTGGATGTCCAGCTTATCCATGCCAGCAGCATCACGGCCATGCAGGCCTTGTTGGCAGGTGAGGTGTCCATCGGGCAGTCGCTCACGGATGCGTGCGTGACTGCCAACTTAAATGGCGCGGATACCGTATTTATCGCCTCCATTCTCGACAAACCTCTCTATAGCTTCGTCGCCAATCCGAAGATCAAGACCCCGCAGGATCTCAAAGGGAAGAGAGTCGGGATCACGAGGTTTGGCAGCACGCCGGATGCCCTGACAAGAGCCTTGCTGAAGATGTGGGGCCTAGACCCCCTGACGGACGTCACCCTGGTTCAGCTTAACGAAATGGGGCTGCTGGTTAATGGTCTGGTCAACGAAGTGATCGATGCGGCGGCCATCTCGATTCCGAGCAACTTTAGGGCGAAGAATCTGGGTTTCGTCGAGCTTTTTGACCTGACCAGGATCAATCGGACCTACATCACAGGGGCCGTGGTTAGCACAAAACGCTTTATTGATCAGCGCAGGGATATCGCTAAACGCTTCATGAAAGCGTACTTGGAAGGGATCAAGAAGTACCTCGATGATGAGGAGTTCAGCATTAGGGTTATCCAGAAATGGACGAGGATGAAGAATCGGGATGAAGTCAAAGATGCCTATGCTTTGCAAGCGAGGAATATACTGAAGATTCCGCGCACCCCTTTGGAAGGTGTCAAGACGATTCTGGATGGGCTGGAAAAAATCCCCGCAGCGAAGACGGCGGATCCGAGACGATTCATGGATATGAGTCTAATCGACGAGCTGGAAAAAGAGGGCTTTCTGAAGACGCTGTATTAAGAAGTAGGGAGAGACGTCGCCTCGAGTAAGTATTGAACGTACGCATCTATTCCGGACTTACCTCAGGAACCTTTAAGAGCCGACAATATTTTCTCCTGTACCCCGTCAAAGCCGCCGTTGGACATGACCAGGATGACATCGCCGGATTCGGCACTTGCAGTCACATAGGCGGGAATCTCGTTGGTCTTTTCAATAAGCGCAGCGCGGCTATCACCGGAGATCCGGTTGATTTCTCGCACCACCTCCTCGGCCGGGAGCCGTTCCTTTTCCGGGATCTTCTCGGGCTGATAGAGCCCCGCCACAACCACCCGGTCCGCGCTCGACAGAGCCTGTGGAAACTCGCGCGCGAAAACCCGCCTCCTGCTGGTGTTGCTCCTGGGCTCGAAGATGGCCCAGAGCCTGCGCCCGGGGTAGGCCGCCCGCACCGCCGCGATCGTTTCCTTTATCGCAGTAGGATGATGGGCGAAGTCATCGATAACCGTTACTCCCCCAACCTCCCCTTTTACTTCCTGCCTGCGCTTGACTCCGGAAAAGGCTGCCAGCGTGTCTTTCAAGGCCGTTTGATCTATCCCCAACTCTCTGGCCGTGGCATAGACAGCCAGGGCATTGTTCACGTTGTGCCGGCCTATGAGCGAGATCTCCACGACCCCTTCGGAACTTCCCTTATAAAATGGTTCAAACAGGCTGCAACCC